>JAADCW010000053.1 GCA_013154225.1 Chloroflexota bacterium | reverse complement strand
TTTGTTCCCTGGAAAACAAAAAAGGAGGCTTGAGATGCGTTGGTGGCAAGGTTTTTCTCTGCGGCAATTTCCCCTGCGGCGGGGGCAAATGTTTGGGGTACTGATTTTCGCCGCTTTGCTGTTCTTCGAGGCTTTCAATTACAGCACGACTGATTTCGCTCTTCACGATTTACTGGGCGATATGCGGTTCGCGGGTATCAAATGGTCCACCATTTTGGCCATTGCATTCTGCGGCATTGACTTTGCAGGCATTGCCCGGTTGTTCACCCCCGAAGAAGCCGACGGCCCCATTCAAGAAGTGTGGTATCTGCTGGGCGCGTGGCTTTTGGCCGCCACGATGAACGCCATGCTGACGTGGTGGGGCGTCTCCATTGCCATCCTCAGCCACACATCCGCGGGCAGCGCGGTGGTGGATCAAGAGATGCTGTTGAAAACCGTGCCGATTTTCGTAGCTGTGCTGGTTTGGCTGGTACGGGTGCTTATCATCGGCACCATCTCCACCGCGGGGCCACGGTTGTTCTCCCAGGCCGAAATCGCCCCCAGGGCTGCAGCGCCCTCTCGACGGGTACGGCCGACCCCTTCACCGCGGCCAGCCGCGGCCGCGCCCCGAGCTGTGGCCGCTTCACGGCCCACCCGACGGCGCACGCCCACCCCGCCTCCCTCTCCCGAACCTACTTACGAACCCCTCTATAGCGCGGCGCCAGCGCAACATGGCCCACGCCAGGTCTGAGGCCACCTTCCTCAGCAACCACGCCCCCTCAGGCGTGAACATGGGGCCACATGCCCCACAGCCCTCACACTGCCCCATCGGCAACAAAGCCCTAAAAGCAATCCCCGCCAGGCCATCGCCACGGCGGGGATTGTTGTTTTCAGAAACACTTTTGCAGCACAGCCAACACGCGCGGTCTTTACGCTTCCCCTCACGAACGACCACGAGGCACGCTGTGCAGCGCAAGGATGAACCCTTCCTGATGATGTGTCACGCCTCGGGTGCAAATTTTGTTCAAAGGACATGCTGCACAGCCACCTTCCTCAGCCAAACCACACCCCGTAGATTCCACCCGTTGGACTTTGCCTTCCCAAGCCAGCACTTCCAACATTTGCCGCACCGAGTCCACATCCGTGTCCAGGTCGTGTGCGAGTTGCTCCAACGAAAGCACCCGGCCCTCTTCCTCTGCCGCGCGGAGGCGTTGCCACAAAGTCAACAACATGGCTCACCCCCACCCCAGCAAGCGGCCAATCTGGAACACCGCCACAGCCAGCACCCAGGCCGTGGTCAACCCCAACAGCACCGAAAAGCCAGCCCATCGCCAGCCATATTCCTGGGCCTGGGCGGCGATGGTCGCCGCGCAGGGCGTGTAAAGCAACACATACACCAAAAAGGCAAAGGCACTGAGGGGTGTGAACGCGTTGTGCAAAGCCCGGCTCAAGGCAGTCTCACGCTGAGCCCCTTCATCATGGGGGAAGAGACTCACCCCAGGCGTCAGCACATCCAAAAAAGCCTTGCCCGCGTCGCGCGTGGCTTCCAGGAAACCCGCGACAATGGCGCGCGCGTCTTCACGCCAATTCAACGGCGTAGCACTTTCCCCCATGCGCGCTTCCTGCTCGCCCACATAAATTTGCGACATGGTGGAAATCACCACCTCTTTGGCCACAAACCCAGAAACCAGCGCACCTGCGGCCTGCCACGTGCCAAAGCCAGCGGGTTCAAACACCGGCGCAAGCGCGCCGCTCACCCGACCAAAATAACTTTCACGAGGGTCGGTTACGCCCCAAGGCAGATTGAGCAGGAACCACAGCAAAACCGAAATACCCAGAATTACCGTACCTGCCTTGCGCACAAATTCCGACGTGTGCTCCCAGGTATGCAGCCACAACCCCTGCCAGGTCGGCAGGCGATAGCGCGGTAGTTCCAGCACAAAGACGCTCTGATGCACCTCGGGGAACACCCAACGCGCGAGGGCCCAGCCCGCAATTGCGGCGGTGGCAATGCCAATGAGGTAAAGGGACCACACCACCAGCCCAGCCTTTGCGCCAAAGAACGCCATCCCAAAAACCACATACACGGGCAAGCGTGCAGAGCACGACATAAAAGGAATCAGCAAACCGGTCAGAATGCGCGCGCCGCGATTCTCAATGGTGCGGGTGGCATACACCGCGGGCACGTTGCACCCAAAACCAAGGATCATGGGGATGAACGCCCGGCCATTGAGCCCTAAGAAACCCATCATCTTGTCCATCACAAAAGCCGCGCGGGCAAGATAGCCGCTGTCTTCCATAAATGCCAGGGCAAAAAACATCACCATCAGGCTGGGAACAAAGACCAACACACTGCCCACGCCCGCGATGGCACCGTCCACCACCAGGGAAGAAAGCCAGTCAGGCGCATGGAGGGCATGAAGGGCGGCCAGGGTCCATTGGGGCACCGGGCCGCTGAACAGGCTATCAATCCAATCCATATAGGGGGCAGAAACCCGCTGCACCAGGTTGAACATCAAATACATCAGAAAGAGGAACAGCGGAATGCCCAGCCAACGGTTGGTGACGATTTGGTCAATGCGGTCAGAAAGGGTGCGCGGCGGCTGTTTGGGCAGGGTCAGCACCTGGCGGGTCAACCCCCGCACAAAGCCATAGCGCGCATCGGCCAGCACAATATCCACGTCTTCGCCATAGGTGCGGCGGAGCTTGTCCATGATTTTGTCCAGCAGGGCCAGCACTTCATCCCCGCCGGGCGCGTGGGCAACGATGTCGTGGGCCTGCGTGTCGCCTTCAATGAGTTTGACCGCCAACCAACGGGGCTGATAGCCCTGCAAATCGCTCAAGCCCTGGAGGGCTTCGGTCAGCTGACGCACCGAGCGTTCCATTTCGTGCTCATACTGCACCAGCGCATGGGGCGGGGCAAACTGCGAGGGATCCTGCGCGGCCTGATAGAGATATTCCCGCAGGACCTCCATACCTTCCCCTTTGCTGGCCACAGCAGGAATCACGGGCACACCCAACAATTGCGAAAAGCGCGCCACGTCGATCTTATAGCCCAACTGCTCCGCAACGTCGGTCATATTGAGCACGATGATCAGCGGCACGCCAATTTCCAACAGCTGCGCGGTGAGATACAGGTTGCGTTCCAGGTTAGAAGCATCCACCACGTTGACCACCACGTCGGGATGCTCTTGGGTGATGAATTCTTGGGCAATGCGCTCTTCAGGGGAATAAGCCGAAAGGCTATACGTGCCAGGGAGGTCAATGATATCCACCCACAGGTCACGATAGCGGAAACTGCCCTCTTTTTTCTCCACGGTTTTGCCCGGCCAATTACCCACGTGTTGGTGCGAACCGGTGAGGGCATTGAAAACCGTGCTCTTTCCGGCGTTGGGGTTACCAGCCAAGGCAACCCGCAGACGGCGGGGTTGGCTCATGGGGCAAACTCTCCACGCGGGGTTGGAAGGGGAACAGACTGGACCAGGATTTTGTGCGCCATCCCGCGCCCCAAGGCAATACGGCTTTCGCCCACAGCCAAAAGCAATGGCCCCCCATTATCTTGGAGCACTTGCACCGTGTTCCCTGGCGCCAAACCCATGCCGACCAGGCGCTGTTTGAGGCGCTGCCCGGCGTGGATCTCCACAATTCGTCCAGCCCGCCCAGGGGGAAGCATGGTCAAAGGCATGGCGCGATCAGTCATGGTCTTCGTCCTCTTGGGAAGGGACCTCAACGATAATGTTTGCCGCGTCGCGCCGCCTCAACGAAAGGTGAGCCCCCTTGACAGAATATTCCACCGGGTCGCCCAGGGGTGCCACCCGTTCCACGTACACAGTTTCGCCACGCACCATGCCCATATCCAACAAGCGGCGGCGCAAAGGGCCGCGGCTACGGATGGCAATGATGGTGCCTTTTTGCCCTGGCGCAAGATTGCTCAACGGCACTTGCTTGGTCATGGCCACAACGATGTCCTCCGACGTCCTTTTGAGGTGTAACAGGGCGCCCCCCCAGCATTCGCAGAGCGGCGCACTGTGGTTCTGTATGCTTTTGTGCCCTCAGCAGGGCGAATAAATTATACCATGATCATAAAAATTCCCACGGGGATTGTTGGGAACTTGCGAGTTTGCGATTATAATTCCCCTCGCATTTCTTCACAAGGAGTTGTCATGAGCCGAGTGATTCAAACCGACGGCGTTGGCAAGCGCCGTCGGCGTTTGTTGCAAATGTTAGGCTGGGCCCTGCGGGAACTCATGGTGCAAACCCGCCCCGACGAACGCACCCTCAACCTGGCGGCTTTCATTGCCGAACTGCTGGGCGCGGTAGATGCCACCATTGAGGAAACCACCACCCCGTGGGAAAAACGGGGCTATTGGCTCAAAGCCGACCGCTTCCGCAGGGAATGGCGCTGGGCAGGGCAGTTGCAGCGCGAAATGGAAGCCGCAACCCTTTCGCAAGACTGGGACGAAATCGCTCGGCTGGCAGGGCAGGTTTTCACCCACGTGGGACATGTCAAAGTGCCCAAACGGTTGAAACTGGACCCCGCCTGGGAACAGGCTTACGAACGCCTCAAAACCCGCGCGTAACGCTTCGGCCAAACATCTACCCACAAATTTTACGTGGGCACAGAAAAACCCCTCTCTCAAAGGGAGAGGGGTTGGTATGAGTACCGTTCTGCTTGCGGCTCGTAACACCACGTGGGATTGACTCAGCAGGCACTACGGCGTATGCGCGGCGTGGCGGTAGGCTTGCAGAATTTCAGGAGAAAGATGCTGCAAATCTAACGTGTCGGTATCGCAAAACAGCAACCCGCGCTCGATGACATTACGCAGTTGGCGAATGTTGCCCGGCCAATCATAGGCTTTGAGGGCTTCCAGCGCGCGCGGGGTGATGTGTTGCACGTCCTTCCCCATGCTGGGAGCGAGTTCGCGAATAAAGCGGCCCACCAACACCGGGATCTCTTCCTTACGCTCCCGCAGGGGCGGCAGATGCAGATCCACCACTTTGAGACGGTAATAGAGATCTTCGCGGAATTTGCCCTCGCGGATCTGTTGCGCCAAATCTCGGTTAGAAGCCGCGACGATTTGGATGTCCACCGGGATCCATTTGGTGCCGCCCATGCGCCGAATGACCTTGTTTTCCAACGCGCGCAGGAGTTTGGCTTGCATATCCAAGGGCATTGAAGCAATTTCATCCAAAAAGAGAATACCGCCGTCGGCAATTTCCATCAGCCCTGGTTTGCGTTTGGTTGCGCCGGTAAACGCGCCAGCCTCATAGCCGAAGAGCTCCGATTCCAACATGGTATCAGGCACCGCGGCGCAGTTGATGGGCACAAAAGGCTTCTCTTTGCGCGGACCAATTTGGTGGATGTAACGCGCCAGCACCTCTTTGCCCGTGCCGGTCTCGCCGGTTATGAGCACCGAAACCGAAGCCTCAGCCGCTCGGCGGGCTTCCTCTAACACACGGCGCATGGCCGGGCTCGCGCCTCGAAACAGGTCTTCCGTCAGGCTGGACTGTTGACTGCGCCACAGCGCCAATTCCCGCCGCATGGCCACGATTTCTTCCAGCCTTTTGAGGGAACTCATCAGGCGCTGAAATTTCACCGGCTTGGGGAGAAAATCATAAGCGCCATTCCGCATGGCATCTACTGCGGTCTCAATATCGCCATAACCGGTAATCACGATAACCGGCGGACGATTGGGCCAATCTGCCGTCTCTTCCAGCAAGGTCAAACCGTAGGCATCGGGAAGTTGGATATCCAGAAGCACAATGTCACCCTTGCCCGCGCGGAGGGCTTCCATGGCCTCTGCGTAGGTTGGGGCTTCGGTGACCTCGTACCCCTGCTCTTGTAGGAAAGCGGCAATGTACTGCCGGGCGTGGGTTTCGTCTTCGACGATGAGGATGTTATACGCCATGAGCATTGTCTCCTGCTGCGCGTAGCCGAACGCGGAAAATGGTTCCGCCGTCAGGGTAACTATGGGCTTCGATACTCCCTTTATGGGCGGTGACAATTTGCTTGGTAATGGTCAACCCCAGGCCAGTGCCCTGTTCCTTGGTGGTAAAAAACGGCTCGAACAGGCGGCGACGCACCTCGTCACTGAAACCAGGCCCTGTATCGGCCACGCTGACTTCCACCCAACGCGTGCCTGCCTCCATCATTGAAGTCACCCGAATGGCAATGAACCGTTCACCTTCGTGGTCGGCCAGCGCGTGGATGGCATTGTTGATAAGGTTGGCAAAAACTTGCTCCAAAGAGAGCCGGTCACCATGCACGGGCGGTGCGTCAGGTTCGGCATACAATTCGGTTTGGATGCCGTATTTTTGGAACCGATGTTGCCACCGACGAAGCAATTGCTCTAACAACGACACCAGGTCAACGGGTTTGAGTTGCCAGGTGCGGGTCTTGCTGAAATCCAACAAATTGTTGACCAAATGGCTAAGGCGCTCCACGTCTTGCTGGAGGTCTTGAATGGTCTTTTGGTGAGAAGGATTGTCCTGTAGGTTATACTCCAGCCATTCCAGGCCGGTGCTGATGCTGTTGAGCGGATCCCGCACTTCGTGGGTAAAACTGGCCAGGATGTCGCCCAGCATGGCCCGACGCATGAGGCGGTTGTTTTGCTGGCGGTAGCGTTCTTCGTTGCTCAGGTCGTTGATGAGCACCACCACCCCCTGGGGCCGCTCACCTTCTTTGAGAAGGTAGGGCGCAATGCGCACCACCGCGGGGAACTCGCTGCCATCGCGGCGCAGAAGGTGCGTGTCAATTTCCTGGGGCGCGGCCAAGGCCAACGCCTTTTGGGCGGTTTCTTCCAGAGGAATTTCGGCCAGCACCAAATCGGCCAACGGCGCCCGGGGGACTTCCTCACTCTGATACCCCAACGTTTGCTCCGCGGCTGGGTTCATCGCGACCAAACGCAGGTTTTCGTCAAACACCAAGATGCTTTCCCAACTGTGCTGCACAATGGCCTGATTGACGGCATGTGCACGCTGGGCATAGAAATTGGCTTCCGCGATTTGTTTGCGGTAATCAATGTGCAAAAGCACCTGGCGAAAATAATCTGCGGTAATTTCCCCCGCGCCCAACATGGCCGAGGGCGGGGTGCGATAGTAACCAAACGCCAAAAAGCCCATCAGGCCCTGACCGTCACGGATGGGCACGGTGAGCAAAAAAGGCGTTTTGGATTGCGGAAGCACGGCATGTAGGGGCGTCGGGGCTTTCTGCTGAGGGCGGTGACGCTGGGGCTGTGCAAACAAATCGGCATATTGCAACGAAAGACGAGGCGGCAGAGGCGGCAGCGCGCCGACCTGGGCTTTGAGGTGAAAGGCCGGCTCTTCGCTGAGATACAGCGCGCCCCAAGCCGCGCTCATCAAGGCCGTACTGCCTTCCAAGGCATATTGCAGTGCCTGCAGGGGGTCGTTCGCGGCCAGCGCCTGGGTGAGCCGCTGGCCCGCCGCTGTGCTGGGATGCATGGCTGTCTTGTCAGGTGAGGGCGGTTCTGTGGCTTGCGCGCTGGCATGATACGGTGTAAACATCACCAGCCAGTGCTCGCCTTGGTCGTCCAGGGCACGCGCCTGCCAAAGGATTTCGCGGCTGGTGCCGTCGGATTCCAAAAGCAGGGTAACCTTGGTGTGCAGGTCATTGACCGAAGCCGTACTCGGGTCCCATTCCAACGTCGGGAAAAGGCGCTCCAAAGGCATTCCCACAAGGGCAGGGCGGGAAATGCTCCCCTGGCGAGCGGCTTCCAGATTGGCCGCGCGAATGCGGCCTGTGCGTCCGCTGACGAGCAGCACGGGGACGGCAATGAAATCCAAAATACCGTCCAGCAAAGGGTCGTTTTCGCTGGTGCGCAACCAAGAAGGAATTTTCATGAGCCTTTGGCCAGGGGAAGAGAGGTGCGTTGGTTTCTGCGGCGTTGATGCGCCGGGGGAATCTGCTCCATCGCCCGATATTTGGCTACGGTGCGCCGCGCCACCGAAAAGCCCAACGCTTTGAGGCGGCGGGCCAACTCGGCATCGCTCTGAGGCTTGCGCTCAGATGCAACCAGGCGACGCAACACAGCCCGGACGGGCAAACTGGTGTCGAAAAAGCGCGCCAGGGGGATGATTTTCCCTTGGGGTAATTGTACCAATTTACCGGCCACCGCGCGCGACATGGTAGATTCACTGACCCCCAGGCGCTGGGCCATCTCTGCCCGGGTCATGGGCTTGAGATGCTCATCGCCGTGCAAAATAAAAGCCCGCTGTTCCCGCACCAACAAACGCATCAGCCGCAACATGGTGTTTTCCCGCTGGTGCAGGCTCTTGACCAGCAATTCGGCTCGGCTGAGGTGATGCCTGAGGGGCTCGCGCTCCTCTTCGGGAACCTGCTGAATGGCCTGGCGGAAAAGCGGATTGACCCGCAGCACGCCGTTGAGGGGCGCAATGACTTCCACCACCAGGGGGCCGTTGGGGTCGTTGTTGTGGAACGAAATGACCACATCAGGGGGCTGAGGCGCAAGGGTGGGCGGCGGTGTACCCAACCGCTGTTCGCCCCACGCCGCCTGGGCAGGGTAGGGGTTGAGGTTTTGAACGATGAACTCGCGAGCCTGGGCCGCTTCTTCGGGCGATGCACGCAGAACCTGTGCCAGGGCCTTCACGTCCTGCTCGGCCAACAGGGTGAGGGCATTGGGCAGTTCCAAAATGGTAAACACCAAGGGCGGCACTTCGTGTTCTTCAGCCAAGTGCCGCGCTTGCGCCAGCAAAGCCTCACGCGGGCCAGGCGAAGCCACGCCCACCGGATCAGCCTGCTGAATGCGCTCAAGCACCTGCTCTACCGCGCTCAGCGGCACCCGAAGTTTAAGTGCGGCCTGGGCTGGGGTGATGCTCAACAGGCCGTGCTCGTCCAAATTACTCAGCAAATGCGCGGCAATGCGGCGTTCCTGAGCGGTGTGCAAATCCGGGGAAATTTGCCGGGCCACGTAGGTGGGCAGGTCCACCGTTTGGGTGAGGGCGACTTCTTCGGGGTCGGGCGCGTCATCCCCGCGCCAGGGAAGGGGCGCGAGGTGGTCTTCACGGGGGGAAACAAAGACAATGGGCTCGGCCGGATCCGCGCTGGTGGGGCGGCTGCACTTGGGGCACTGATTGGCCACCAGGGCAGTGCCGCAACGCGGGCAGCGCGCGCGGCGGGGTTCCACCACTTCCAACGCGGGATTGCTGTAAATCTCCCGCTGGAGTTCTTCCACCAACGCGGGCAAAGGCTGCACCAACAGGTGCATGGTCTGCGCCAGAACCGCATTGGGGAGATGGCGGTGCTCATGCCGAGGGCCGAGATGCAAATACTGCATTTGCGATTTCCCTATTTGCCGCAAGCCTTATGCTGAAGAAGGCCGTGCAGTTTTTCCGGGTTCAAACACCTTGCAGGCTGAAGGCGCTCCACCCGCGAGGCCGCATACCCACTGCACAACGCCTCATGCGAACAATTTCATCTTTCGCGGCAAAATCAAAATGTTATTTTGCGCCTTTTGGCACGTTTATTGCTCCAAGTATAGCGCAAAGTTGCAAGTTTTGTGCCAACTTACGGGCAGCAAAATTACAACTCGAACAAGGGGGCGTGATACAATTGCTCTTCGGTTGTCATCCAAAGTTAATTTGTTTCAGGTATCATTTCTTACAGCGTTTTGCCCTTCGGCCCTGCTCAGGCAGGCCCACAACACGCTGAGCAAAAGGCAGGCTCCAGCAAGCACCACAGCCGAAGGCGCCTTACGTTTATCTGAAACGCACGGAAAATCATCTCCACTGGCAAGGGAGTGCTGCATCATGCAACAACCCGAACTGATCATCGTCGGCGGCGGTTTGGCCGGCAGTGAAGCCGCATGGCAGGCCGCAGAACGCGGCGTGCAGGTTACCCTTTACGAAATGCGCCCCAAGGTCATGACCGGCGCACACACCACCGACCGCCTGGCCGAATTGGTCTGCTCCAACTCCTTGGGCTCCAACCTGCCCGACCGCGCCGCGGGCGTGCTCAAAGAAGAACTGCGCCGCATGGGTTCCCTGCTGATGCGCCTGGCCGATGAAAGCGCAGTGCCCGCGGGCGGCGCGCTGGCCGTGGACCGTGACGTGTTTGCCCAACGCGTGACCGAAGCCCTGGAATCCCACCCCAACATCCGCATCGTGCGGGAAGAGGTCACCGAGATTCCTTCCGGGCCCACCATCCTGGCTTCGGGGCCGCTCACATCCCAGCGGCTTTCCCAGGCCCTGGCACGGCTCACAGGGCAGGAACACCTCTATTTTTACGATGCCATCGCGCCCATCGTGGTGGCCGATTCCATCAACATGGACATCTGCTTCCGGGCTTCCCGCTACGGCCGCGGCGAACAGGACGAAGGCGACTACATCAACTGCCCGTTCACCAAAGCCGAATACGACGCGTTCGTCGAAGCCCTGGTGCAGGCCGAGCGCATTCCCTTGCACGACTTTGAACGCCCCGTCCTGGAAGGGGCTGTGGGCGTGCGCGCAGGTAAGGGCAAATTCTTTGAGGGCTGCCTCCCCATTGAAGTGCTCGCCCGCCGCGGCCACGACGCCCTCGCTTTCGGCCCGCTGCGCCCAGTGGGGCTCACCGACCCGCGCACAGGCAAGCGGCCTTATGCGGTGGTGCAACTGCGGCAAGACAACCTGGCCGGCACCCTCTACAACATGGTTGGCTTCCAAACCAACCTCAAATTTGGCGAGCAGCGCCGCGTTTTCCGCATGATTCCCGGCCTGGAACACGCGGAATTTGCCCGCTACGGCCAAATGCACCGCAACACCTTTCTTTTTTCGCCTGCGCTCTTGCATCCCACGTTGCAATTTCGGGGCCGGGAAGATCTGTTTTTCGCAGGGCAAATTACCGGCGTGGAAGGCTACGTGGGCAACATTGCCACAGGCTTGTTAGCCGGTTGGAACGCGGCACGCTGGCTTCACGACAAGCCTTTGCTGACTCTGCCGCAAGAAACCATGCTGGGCGCGCTGTGCCACTACATTACCCACGCCTCAGAAGCCGACTTCCAGCCCATGAAGGCCAATTACGGCATTTTGCCGCCCTTGCCGCGGCGCATTCGCAACAAACGGGAACGCTACGCGGCCTATGCCCGCCGCGCGCTGGAGGCGTTGGACCGCTTCCTGGCCGCCGTCAACGACGACATGGCCTGATGTTATAATGACCGCGCGTTGCAAACCACGAGGCTTCGTGGCAACGCCCGGCGTGTCTTACACAAATGCTTTCTTTGATGCCCTGGACTTTGCGCTGGGGCGTGGAGGTCGAAGCCACGATGGAATGGATGTATTACCGCTATCCCCAGGCCGGCACCCTGCGCCTGGGCGGGAAAGACCGCAAAGTCTTTCTTCAGCAACTCACCACCAACGACATTGAGGCCCTCAGCCCCGACCAAGCGGTGTTTACCGTGCTGACCAACGCGGCGGGCCGCGTGTTAGATTGGCTCTTGGTGCTGGAAGAAGGCGAGTATCTGCTGGTGCTCACCCTTCCTGGCCGCGGCGAAACCACGTTTGCCTATTTGCAAAGTCAGCGCGAAGAACCGCCCTTGGGCACTGTGCCGCTGGCTTCCCTTCGGCGGGTTACCCCTCGCTTTCAGGTGGAAGTGCGCGACGAATCGCGACTGTGGGACCAAGCCGTTCTGCTTCCCGGTGAAGGCCCGCCCCCCGGCGGGTTGGACGCGCCTCAGCACGTGGGGCATGTCCAGCGGTTTGCCAACGGCTCCGCGGCCGTTTCCCTGCCGCAGGCATTGGGCGGCGGCTTGTTGGTGCTCACCCCGCGCGGGGTCACCGTGATGGTGGTTGCCAGGGCTGTGCTTTTGGATACACAAGCCTTTGATGTGGAACGCGTGCGACGGGGCATTTTAGGCCCCGAAACCGAACTCACAGCCGAATTTTCGCCCCTGGAATTGGGCCTGAAAGACTTTGTCGCGTTCGACAAAGACGCGGCCTTCCCGGGGCGGGCGGTGCTGGCTACCGAAGCCCGGCAAACCGAGCGCGGCCGCCAACTGGTCGGCCTGCGGCTACACGCCCCCATCACCCTACCCGCGTCTGTGCGCATGGGCGAAACCCAAATCGGGCCGGTCACGTCCGCGGTCACCACCCCCGAAGGGCCTTTAGCCCTGGCTGTGGTGCGCCGCCCATATCACCAACCAGGCACCCAGGTCAGCGTGCACTACGCGGAGGGCGAGCATGAGCGCACCGTCCCCGCGGAAGTCAGCGCCCTGCCGCTGGCATGACCCAGGGCACGCGCCACCACACCCCAAGGAGCAGGCATGACAGAATCGCTGCCCTTTGAAGGCAAAGTTGCCTTGATTACAGGCTCTGGACGGGGCATTGGCAAAGCCATTGCGCTGTATTTTGCGCGCCGTGGGGCAGACGTGGTGGTCAACTTTTTCCGAAACCGCGGCCCAGCCGAAGAAACCGCAGCCCAAATTCGTGCCCTGGGGCGGCGGGCAGAAGTAGTCAAAGCCAACGTGGGCGAGCAAGAAGGGCTGGAAACCCTCTTTGCCGCAACCGAAAAAGCCTTTGGCGGGCTGGATATTTTCATCCACAACGCGGCTTCAGGCTACAACCGCCCGGTGTTGGAACAAAAGCCCAAAGGATGGGATTGGACCCTCAGCATCAACGCCAAGGCATTCCTCTTTGGCGCCCAGCAAGCCGCGCGGCTGATGGC
>JAADCW010000233.1 GCA_013154225.1 Chloroflexota bacterium | reverse complement strand
CGCCGCGGCGACGCCTTCTTCCCCGCAGGGTGGTACGTTTACACGGGCAGCGCCCACGGCCCTGGGGGCATCCAAAGCCGCTTGGGGCGCCATCTCCGCGGCAGCGCCCGGCACCGCTGGCACGTGGATTACCTGCGCTCAGCCGCTCAGCCCGTGGCCTGGGGATGGACCACAGCCGCGGCTTCCCTCCCTTGGGAATGCCAATGGGCCCAAGCCCTGGCCGCTCAACCTGAGGCTTACATTCCCCTGCCCGGCTTTGGCGCTTCCGATTGCCGCCACCACTGCCAAGCCCATTTGGTCGGCTTCCCTTCCTTAGAAAGCCTCCAAAGCGCGCTTCCCACCGCAACTCGCGGTACAATGGAAGCCCATTGTATCCCGCAACACCTTCTGGAGCCTCTATGCTGAAAACCCTCAAAGCCTATGGCTTTCTTCTTCTTGTAGGCGGTGCGGTGCTCGCCGCAGATCAGGCCCTCAAAGCCTGGGTACAAACCCACATTCCCCTGGGCGAAGTCTGGACGCCCATCCCCTCCTTGCCGTGGTTCCGCATTACCTATTGGCACAACAGCGGCATGGCCTTTGGGCTGGGGCAGGCCTGGGGTACGGCCCTGTTGATTTTGGGCGCGGTGTACGGCATTGCCTTGTTCCTGGCCTTTCCTGCCATCGCCCGCAACGGCTGGTGGCTGCGCTGGGGTCTGGCCATCCAGTGGGGCGGCGCTTTGGGCAACCTGCTGGATCGCATCCGCCACGGCTCAGTGGTTGATTTCATTGCCGTGGGGCGCTTCCCCGTGTTCAACCTGGCCGACGCCGCCATCAGCATCAGCCTGCTCTTTTTGCTGTTAGGGGAATTCCTCGTCAACGAACCCCAGGAACCCGCTTCTGCCGAAAGCCTTTCGGAACCCCCTTCCGAGACTGTGCCCCATGACCTCTGAAACCGCTGAAACCGAACGCGTAGTAACCCTTGCGTTTCCCGGCCAGCCCGCCCAACGGTTGGACAAATTTGTCACAGCCGCCTTGGGCACATATTCCCGCAATCGGGTGCAGGGCTGGATCAAAGAAGGCCGGGTCAGCGTGGATGGCAAGCCGGTGACCAAAACCGGTTTTCTGCTGGAACGCCCGTCCACGGTGGTGGTGCACGTCCCGCCGCTTCTGCCTGCCAACATCGAGCCTGAAGACATCCCACTGGATGTGCTCTTTGAAAATCAAGATGTTTTGGTGGTCAACAAGCCTGCAGGCATGGTCGTGCACCCCTCGCCAGGACACGAGCAGGGCACGCTGGTGCACGCGGCCCTGGCCCATGCGCCTGATATCCGTGGGGTGGGCGGCAAACATCGGCCAGGGGTTGTCCATCGGCTGGATAAAGACACATCGGGGGTGATCATCCTGGCCAAAAACGACCAGGCCCACCAGTTTTTGCAAGCGCAATTCAAAGACCGAAGCACCCGCAAAATCTACCTGGCCCTGGTGGAAGGCGCGCCGCCGACCCCCACAGGCCGCATCGAAGCTCCCATTGACCGCGACACCAACCACCGCAAACGCATGAAAGTGGTGCCGCCTGGTCGCGGGCGCCCGGCCACCACTGAATATCGCACCCTGGAAACTTTCCCCCAACACACCCTGCTGGAAGCCCGCCCACTGACCGGCCGCACCCACCAAATCCGTGTGCATCTGGCCTTTCTTGGGTGCCCTGTGGCTGGCGATGCACTCTATGGCCGCAAAAAACGCACCTCCCTACCCCTTGAGCGCCATTTCCTGCACGCATACAGCCTGACCATCACCTTGCCCGGCGAAACCGAACCCCGCACGTTCACCGCGCCTCTTCCCGAAGATTTGGAACACGTCCTCGCCCAACTGCGCGGGCAAACCCGCTAATCCTCTAACACCCAGTACCCAATACCTAACGCCTCATCCCTCGCACCCCTGATATACTACGCCCCATCTTAGCAAAACCAGGCTGAAAAGTTATGTTGCGTTCTCGGTTGACCTTCCTTTTATTACTGCCTCTACTGGCGCTGATTTCCTGGGCCTGCAATGCCCCCGCGCCTGATGGGCTTTGGGTCACCAACACACCCAAGCCCACCGCGACGCCTTCCATCACCCCCACGCCCACCATCACCCCTACGCCCACCCCCACACCCACCCCTCAACCTGCAGGCTGGCTGGAAGCTGGGCAAAAAGCCCTTTTCGACGGCGATTGGGATATGGCAAGCGTGGCTTTTCAAAACGCGGCCTCCCAAACCACGGATCCTGCCATCGTTGCCGCGGCGCAATTGGGGTTAGGCCGTGTGCAACTTTACGCCCGGCACTACGCCCAAGCACTGGAAGCCTTCCGAGGGCTCATCACCACTTACCCCAACACGCAACCCGCGATTGACGCTTATTTCTACCTGGCGCAAACCTATCAGGCCCTGGAACGCTACGACGAAGCCGCCAAAGCCTACCAGGCTTTTTTGCAGCATCGCCCAGGTTACATTGACGCCTACCTATACGAATGGATGGGCGATAACCGCTTCAACGCGGGCGATTATCACGGTGCGATTTCGGCCTATCAAGCCGCGCTCCAAGCCAACCCACCCCAAAACCGGCTGTATGGCCTCAAGCTCGGCATCGCCCGCGCATACCACATGATGGGCGATTACGCCACGGCCATTGCCGAATATCAAGCCCTGTATCAAGCCGAATCCAACGGCTACCGCCGCGCCGCGCTGGATTGGTACATCGGCCAAGCCTACCTTGCCCTGGGCGACAAGGAACACGCCTATCAGGCCTATCTGGACGCGGTCAACAACTACCCTGCGGCTTACCCTTCGTATCAAGCCCTGGTCGCGCTGGTGGAAGCCGGCGTGCCCGTCAACGACCTCAGCCGCGGCCTCACCGACTACTTTGCCGGCCAATACGGTGTAGCCATCCAGGCCTTTGACCGATATATCAAAGCCCACGGTGATTACAGCGACACCGCGCTCTACTACAAAGGCCTGGCCCTACGTGCGATGGGCAACTATGCGCAGGCCACCGCGGTGTGGCAAACCCTGATTGATAACTACCCCCAAAGCCGCTTTTGGGATAAAGCCTGGGAACAAAAAGCCTACACCGAATGGGCCTATCTTGACCTATACGACCAGGCCACAGAAACCCTCTTGGGCTTTGTGCAGCGCGTGCCCACCCATGAACGGGCAGCGGAATTCCTTTTCGACGCCGCGCGGGTGCAGGAACGCGCCGACCATCTGGCAAGGGCAGCCGCGCTCTGGGAACGGGTTGCCCAGCAGTATCCTGGCTCGGGCTACGCCTTCCGCTCGCTTTATTTGGCCGCCATCACCCGCCACCGCACCGGGGAAGACCCCACCGCCAGCGCCCTGCTTCAACAGGCGCTGGAACACACCGGCAGCCCAGCCGACGTGGCCGCGGTGTATCTCTGGTTGGGCAAACTGGCGCAGGATGCAGGCCAGGAAACCGCGGCTCGCCAGGCCTGGGAACAAGCCGCTGCAGCCGACCCCACAGGCTATTACAGCGAGCGGGCACGCGACCTGCTGGCCGGACGCCCGCCCTTTGACCCACCTTCGGCCTTCCAATTCACCATCAACTGGGAAGCCGAGCGCCGCCAGGCCGCGGCCTGGGTGAAAAACACCTTCCAACTTCAAGATACGGTGGATGACCTGCTCAACCCGGGCGCGCTGGCCAGCGACCCGCGCTTCATCCGCGGCTCTGAACTCTGGCGGCTGGGGATGTATTCTGAAGCCAAAGCCGAATTTGAAGACCTGCGCGACGCGGTTGCCCAAGACCCGGCCAACACGTTCCGCCTGGCCGAATACTATCGCCAAATCGGCCTTTACCGCAGCGCAATCTTCGCCGCGCGCCACGTGCTGGATCTGGCAGGGATGGACGATGCGGGCACGTTCACCGCGCCGCTCTACTTCACCCATTTGCGCTTCGGGCCCTACTATCGGGAACTGGTCGTGCCCATCGCCCAGGCATACGATTTTCACCCGCTTTTCCTTTATGCTGTGCTACGTCAGGAATCCCTCTTCGAGGGCTTCGTGCATTCCTCCGCGGGCGCGCGCGGTCTGATGCAACTCATGCCCGCCACCGCGCAGGAAATCTACCAACAAACCGGCTGGCCGCCCGACTTCACCATTGACGACTTAGACCGTCCGCGGGTCAGCCTGACCTATGGCGCGCATTACCTGGCACGCCAGCGTGATTATCTGGATGGCGACCTCTACGCCGCCCTCGCGGCCTACAACGCGGGGCCGGGCAACGCCTCGGTGTGGAAAGACCTGGCCCAAGGCGACCCCGACCTCTTCCTGGAAATCGTCCGCTACGACCAAACGCGCGAATACATCCGCCGCATTTACGAAACCTTTGTCATCTACCGCAACCTCTATGGCACCATGCCCCCTGGCTAACCCGCCATCTGCATCTTGCCATTCCCCCTCCCATCCCGCCATGCAATGATGCACTATCTGGATCCTGCACCTCAAAACCCCCATCCTGTGCTTTTGCTCCACGGCCTGGGCTCCAGCGCGGCTTCGTGGCAAGCCCAACTGCCCGCACTTGCCCAGGCGGGCTTCCGCCCCATTGCCGTGGACCTGCCCGGGTTTGGACGCACGCCCTACCACGGCCAGTGGTCGCCCTGGCACGCGGCCCAAGAGGCCCTGGCGCTTTTGGAAAGCCTTCGCGCTTTGCCCGCGCACGTGGTGGGCATTTCCATGGGCGGCACCGTAGCCCTGGCCGCGGGGCTGGATTTTCCAGAACAGGTACGCTCCCTTACCCTGGTCAACACATTCGCGGCACTGCGGCCAGACGGCCTGCGCGGCTGGGTTTATTTTGCCTTCCGCATGTTCCTGGTGCACACTGTAGGGTTAGAAGCCCAAGCCAAACGGGTGGTATGGCACATTTTCCCCAAGCCTGAGCAGGAAGCCCTCCGCCAGGAATTGTTTGCCGAAATCACACAAGCCGACCCTCGGGCTTACCGCGCGGCCATGCGTGCTTTGGCCCGCTTCAACGTCACCGCTCGCCTGCAGGAAATCCGCTGTCCCACCCTGGTTATCACAGGAGCAGAAGACACCACCATCCCGCCCAAAACCCAGGCCATGCTGGCGCAAGGCATCCCCCAGGCGCGGCAGGTGGTCATCCCAGGCGCGGGGCACGCGGTCATTGCCGATAGCCCCGACGCGTTCAACCAAGCCCTGCTGGCTTTTCTCCGCGAGGTCAACCATGCCGCTCTTGATTGACGGCCACAACCTGATTCCCAAAGTCGCTGGGCTCAGCCTTCAGGCGCCGGACGACGAAATGCGGCTGGTGCGCCTGCTCCAACGCTACTGTGCGCATTGGAACACCCGCGCGGAAGTCTATTTCGACCGTGCGGCAGCGGGGCAGGCTGGCCGCCGCGGGTTTGGCGCGGTGACCGCGGTGTTTGTCCGCACAGGGCGCACCGCAGATCAGGCCATCGCATCCCGCCTGCGCGCGCTGGGGCGGCAGGCCGCAAACTGGACTGTGGTTTCCTCAGACCGGGAAGTGCAGCGCGCAGCCCGCTGGGCACGGGCGCGGGTGCTATCTTCGGAAGCCTTTGCCCAAGAACTCCACGCCTTGATGAGCCAGCACCCTTCAGAAGAAAAACCCGCTTCCCTTTCGGAAAGCGAGTTGGAAGAATGGCTAAAACTGTTTGGGGAAAGCGACGCAGGTTAGCCAACCGCCTCTTGTGCCTTCAACGGGCCTTATTCCCCCACTGACACACCTCAGCAATCACCTTTGCCAGCGCATCCGGCGCGTCCAGATGCACCATGTGCCCGGCTTGAGGGAAGATCCACGCCTTCATCCGGGGTTGGGTCTTCTGCATTTGGTGGGCCAACGCGGCATATTTGGCATCCCGACCGCCGGCCACGTATCCCACAGGCATGGGCAAACGGGCTAACGCCTCCCACAACGGCGGCTGCACCCCTGGGCTCATTTCGGCCACCACCCGCGCCACGGCCTCAGGGTCATTTTTGCTTCGGCGGGCGAGCAACGCCTGCGGGGGTGTTCCCAAACCGAAGATGGGCAAACGATACCAGGCTTCCAAAAAAGCCGCGAGCCCCTGCTGGCGAATGGCCTCAGCCCTGCGGGCATCCTGTTGCCGACGGGCGCGGCGGGCTTCTGCTTCCACCAAACCAGGATGGGCTGAAACCAAAAGCAAAGCCGCCACCCGCTGAGGGTACTGGTCAGCAAAGGCCAATGCCAGCCGTCCACCCAGGGAATAGCCCACCACCACGGTGCGCGCCACCCCTTGGGCATCCAGAAAGGCAGCCAAATGCCGAACCCACGCGGCATAAGACTGTGCGCCTGGGGTCAGCCGCGCCTGACCATGCCCTGGCAAATCAGGGGTCAGGCAGTGACACGCAGGGGATAAAGCCTTGCAAACGGGCTGCCAATCTTCCCCCTGGCCCAAAAAACCGTGCAACAGCAGAAGCGGCTGCGCCTCGCTCATGTGATGCCCCGCCCTAAAGCCGCGGCAATGCCCGCGACGTGGTCCACAAATTCGGGTAGGGCCTCTACCGGTAGGGACTGCGCGCCATCCGAAAGCGCTTCCTCGGGCCGCGGATGCACCTCCACCAGCAGACCATCTGCACCCGCGGCCACCGCGGCCCGCGCCGCGGGGAGCACCAAATCAGCCCGGCCAGTGGCGTGGCTGGGGTCGCCCAACACCGGCCACGGGGCTTCCCGCTTGACCAGGGCAATGGCGTTGGTATCCAGGGTGTTGCGGGTGGCGGTTTCAAACGTCCGAATGCCGCGCTCGCACAGCAAAATGCGCTCATTGCCGCGGCGGGCAATGTGTTCTGCGGCCAAAAGCCACTCGCGCACGGTGCTCATGAAACCGCGCTTGAGCAGGACGGGTTTATCCAGCTCGCCCACAGCCCACAAGAGGGGATAGTGCTGCATGTTGCGGCTACCAATTTGGATGATGTCCGCATAATCTGCAACCAGGGGTAGATGTTCTACCCCCAGGGCTTCGGTTATCACCAACAGGCCAAACTCATCGGCCACCGCGCGCAAAATGCGCAGACCTTCTTCGCCCAACCCCTGGAAACTATCGGGCGAAGTGCGGGGTTTGAACGCACCGCCGCGCAGCACCTTCAGGCCCAAACGCGCCATGACTTCGGCCACGGCGCGGGTTTGCTCATAACTTTCCACCGCACACGGGCCGGCCATGAGCACCACGGGCTCTCCTGCGCCGATGTACAAACCATCGGCCAGGGTAACAGCCGAAGGTCTTGTGTGTGTCACTTCAGAAACCAACGTCTCGGGCATCCTGCTTTGCATGATCATCCCACTTGTGGCTGCACGGCCAGGGCTTCTGCCAAAGCCCGCCGCATGGTCGCCAGTTTGAGGCCGGTTTCTTCCCATTCCTTGGCCGGATCTGAGCCTTCCACAATGCCTGCACCAGCATAGAGCACCGCGACATCTCCCAGCAGCAAAGCCGAGCGAATGGCCACGGCCAGTTCGCCACTGCCATCGGGGAAGGCCATGCCCACGGGTGCGGCATACCAGCCCCGCGGGAAGGGCTCGTGCCGGGCAATGAAATCCAGGGCTTCTGCCTTGGGATCGCCGCCCAACGCGGGCGTGGGGTGCAGGGCTTCGGCCACGTCCAGCAGGCCCACACCTGGGCGCAGCAAACCGCGAATGGGGGTTTCCAGATGCTGAATGTGGGGCAAGCGCCGCAGCCTGGGGGAAGGCGGCACAGCCAAACCCACGGTCAGCGGGGCCAGCGCGCCCCGAATGGTCTCCACCACCACCGCGTGTTCCCAGCCATCCTTGGGGCTGGCAAGCAATTCCCGGCCCAAAAGCGCGTCTTCGTGCTCGTTCGCGCCGCGCGGCGCGCTTCCGGCCAGGGCAACGGTTTCAACGGTGCGACCATGCACCCTCGCGAGCAGTTCGGGCGTTGCGCCCACAAACGCGGCGCCAGGTTCAGGCTCCATCAAAAAGCAATACGAGCGCGGATGCTGGCGATACAAAGCCGCCAGAACTTCCACCGCGTCGATTTCGGTGGGCAGGCGGAGCACCTCAGCCCGGGCCAACACCACTTTGCGCAGGTGCCCTTGGGCAATGGCCTCCAGCGCGGCCTGCACTGCGGCATCCCACGCGGTGCGCGAGGTGCCTTCCAGGGATTCGTACGCGCCTTGGGGCAGAGAGGGCACAGGGGCATCCTCTGCCGCGGCAGAAATTACCGCGAGCGGGCCTTGCAACGCCTCTGGCTCGGCCAGCATCCCCGCGGGGAAAGCCTCCCACCAGGGCGCGGCGCGGTGTTCGTGAGGGGAAAAACTCAGCCCTACAAAACGGGGTTGTCCCCCTTCCCACGGCTCACGCAAGCGGGCAAAACGGTCATTGCCCGAGGCTGTGCGGGCTGTTTTCAAGCCCCAACCTACCCAGCCTGTTTGGCTGTGAAGCCAAGCCCAACGGGGTTGGCCCGCGGCCTGACGCAGTTTTTCAAACAGCATGATCGCCTCCTGAAGCCGCGGCATCCAAACCAATGGAACGGAGCAATGTGGTGCGCAGGGCAGGCACCCACCGTTCCAGTTCGGGCTGGCCGGTCAACAGCCATCGGGTTACCAATTCGTAAATCGCGCCCACCCACGCGTACGCGGTCATCTCTGCGTCGAGGGGTGGGATGTCGCCTTCTTCCACAGCCTGTTCCAGGTAAGTGCGAATGAGCGCGGCAAAGCGGTCGTTGATTTCCAGCCGCTTGCGCTCAAAGCGCTCGCCCAAACCCACGGCCTGGATGAGGAAAATCTTTGCCAGGCCGCGATATTCGGCAAACGTGTTGACGCCGGCTTCCAACGCGGCGGTCACACGCTGTACGCCGCCCTGCTGGGAAGCAATGGCCTTGGTCAGGCGCTCTTCCAACAGTTCGGCAAAATAGTCAATGATCGCCAAGAAAAGCCGATCTTTGCCGGGGAAGTGAAAATACACCCCGCCTTTGGAAACATGGGCTTCTTCCACGATGTCGTCCATGCGGGCATCGTGGTAGCCTTTGCGGGCAAAAACACGGATCGCCGCGTCGAGAATGCGCTGGCGGGTAGCATCAGGGTTGGTCATCAGTACCTCAACACTAATAAAGAAGCGGCGGCGTTGATGGGGTGAAGGCCTCTCACTTTTTCCACAACTCATGCGCGCCCATTAGGCACGGGTGCATGTTCCAACACGCCGGTTATGGTAACCCGAATTGCGGATAAGCCTTACAGGGCATCGCGCTGAGCAAAGCGACCAACGGGAGCGCAGTAGAAGCGCCCAAAAGTGCTTTTTTCTGCGTTTCGACTGCGATTGCCTCGCAATCTTCGCTCAACGCGAGGGTTTTCCCTTACCCGAAACTCAGGCTATGGTACAATCATTCCGACCGACCAGTCGGTCTTAGCCCATAGCATACCACGCGTCGCGGGAAACTGCCAAGGTTCCTGGCGGCGCGTTGAGTTTTCATCATTCCACAAGGGAGCGCATGACCATGACACAAAACCGCTGGCAAACCTGGATGCTGGCCATTCGGCCAAAGACGCTTCCCGCGGTCATTGGGCCGGTGCTTGCGGGCTGGGGTGTCGCGTGGCACGACGGTGTTTTTCGCCTGGGGCCTGCCCTGGCCGCGCTGGTGGGCGGCCTGCTGCTGCAGATTGGGGCGAACCTGGCCAACGACGTGGCCGACTTCCACCGAGGCGCCGACACCAGCGAGCGGTTAGGGCCGGTGCGAGTAACCCAGGCCGGCCTACTTTCTCCCAAAGAGGTGACCCGCGGCATGTGGGTGGCTTTTGGATTGGCCGCGCTGGTTGGGATTTATCTCATCATCGAGGCTGGCTGGCCCGTGGTGCTCATCGGGCTAACGGCCATTCTCGCGGCCATTGGCTACACTGGCGGGCCGATGCCCTATGGCTATTACGGCCTGGGTGACCTTTTCGTTTTCATCTATTTCGGTCTGGCCGCGGTGGTGGGGACGTATTTTGTCCAGGCCCGCACGGTCAGCCCCGCGGCTTGGTGGGCTGCTGTTCCCCTGGGCCTGTTAGCCGTCGCCATCCTGGTTGTCAATAACCTGCGCGACATTCCCACCGACCGCAAAGCCGGCAAACGCACCCTGGCCGTGCTCTTGGGCGCACGCGGCGCGCGGCTGGAATATGACCTCTGCCTCGTCGGGGCTTACGGCACAGTAACGCTGGCAGTGCTTTTGGGCGCCTTTCCCCCTGGCGCCTTGCTTACGTGGCTTTCCCTGCCCTGGGCCTGGCGGGTACGCGGCATTGTCCATACCCAGGAAGGGCGGGCACTCAACCCCGCGCTGGGCAAAACCGGGCAATTGGTGTTGCTTTTTGGTGCGCTGCTGGCCATCGGAATGGCGCTATAATTCCCTCACGACACCTCGCCAAGCCATTTAGCCCCATTCCTGCTTCAGGAGGCGCTCATGCAAACCGTGTTTGGGCCTGTGCCTTCCCGCCGATTAGGGCAATCTTTGGGGGTAGATCCGGTTGTGCCAAAAACGTGCAATTGGAACTGCGTTTATTGCCAGTTAGGCCGTAGCACGCCTCTGGTGGCCGAACGGCGGGAATACGTCCCCGCCGAAGACGTAATCGCCGAAGTGGCCGAGCGCCTCAAACATTACGCCGGCAAAATTGACTGGGTGACGTTTGTGGGCAGTGGCGAGCCCACGCTGCACGCCCGGCTGGGATGGATGATTCGGGAAGTCAAAGCCCTTACGGACATCCCCGTGGCGGTGATTACCAACGGTTCTTTGCTCTATCTGGAAGAAGTGCGGGAAGAACTGACCGCGGCCGATGCGGTTTTGCCAACGTTGGATGCCGGCACCCCTGAACTGTATCGTAAAATCAACCGCCCGTGGCCTGAACCCCCATTTGAGGTGTATGTGCAGGGGCTGATTGATTTCCGCGCGCAGTATCAGGGCAAATACTGGCTGGAAGTCATGCTGATACGCGACCTCAACGATACCCCCGAGGCCCTGCATGCCTTGGCCGAACAAATCGCGCGCATTCGTCCCGACAAAGTCCATCTCACCCTGCCAGAACGCCCCCCAGCCGAGCCGTGGGTACAGCCGCCCACAGAAGAAGGCGTGATGCGCGCGCTGGCAATCTTAGGCCAGGTGGCGGAAGTGGTGCATCCCGCGCAAGGCACGTTTGACCTTTCAGGCTACGATGACCCTCAAGAGGCAGTCATCGCGGTGCTGGCTCGGCATCCCCTGCGGGAGCGGGAACTGCTGACCGCGCTCGCGCGGTGGGATGCAGACACCGTGCAACACACCCTGACCGCGCTCCAGGCCAGCGGGCAAGTGCAGGTGCTGGAACGCTACGGCGAACGCTTTTGGAGCCTGGCTTCGGCCAAATACGCAGGCTAACCCACACGATCGCAGCCTTCCATCATCACACAACAAGCACATCACACGCGGCGCGGATACGCCGTGCCGCGTAGTGCGTCAAATGCTTTGGATCACTTCTGGGGGAAATTTGCCGTATTCAGTTTCAGGCCACGCCATTGCCCACCCATTGTTGGGGACAACAGCCCACAACCGCGCAATGCGCGCTGGCCAACTACGGCTTACCTTGGGCAACCACCACGGCGACTGCGCAGTTTTTCGTGTGGCTCAAACTCACCGACCATTCGGTGAGGCCCAGCCAGGCCGCCTGACGGGCGGCTGCCTCGTGCAAATACAGATGAGGCGCGCCGTGGGCATCGGTCAAAATTTCCAAATCCACCCATCGCACCGTGCCAATGCCCGTTCCCAAAGCTTTTGCCGCGGCTTCCTTGGCTGCAAAACGCGCGGCCAACGATTCCGCCTTCCCCTGACATTGGGCGCGTTCCTGGGGGGTAAACAGGCGGCGAAGCACACGCTCGCCGTGCCGCTGAAGCATCCCCGCAAAACGCTCAATTTCCACGACATCCACACCGGTTCGCAACATAGGGGCATGATACCACAAATTTGTCAACAATTAGCGTTTGGGCTGGCTCAGTGGTACTAACGGCAATTTCAATGAGTTTGGCAATTGGGGGCAAAAAAGGGGGAATTCCTGGAAGTGCTTTTTCAATGGATGTTGTACAATGGAAACACGACGCCCAGGGCGCACCCGACCTGTGGTGGCCGTTGTTAGCACACCTTGATGGAAGGAGGTTGACACAATGAGAACGGTTTACGCAGTTGCTGGGGGGGTAAGCAAGTTTACCAAAGCGCGGCCCGACAAGACGTTCCCCGCGTTGGTAAAGGAAGCCTACGATTACATGCTCAACGACATTGGCGTCGAGCACCCCAAATTCCTGGAAATTGTGGATGGATCGGTGGTGTCTTACTTCTCCGATCACTTCACCCGCCAATTGATGGCCGGCATCATGGTGCAAGATTACCTCGGCCTGGTGCCCAAGCCCTCACACCGTGTGGAAGGCGGCGGCGCAACTGGCGGGTTGTGCTTCCAGGAAGCCTACAAGTCTGTGGCCTCAGGCGACATGGACGTGGCTTTAGCCCTGGGTTTTGAGACCATGTCCCACGTCAACACATGGAAAGGCAACGAATTCATCGCGCTGGCCTCGGACACCAACTTCGACTATCCGGTAGGCGGTTTCTATTCGGGCTACTACGCCATGATGGTCACCCGCCACATGAAGGAATTTGGCACCACGGTGGAGCAGTTGGCGCACGTGTCGGTCAAAAACCACATGAACGCCTACTACAACCCCTACGCGCAAAAACGCCGCCGTCTGACCATTGAAGACGTCCGCAACGCGCCCATGGTGGCCTGGCCGCTGACCCGACTGGACATCTGCGTGATGAGCGACGGCGCGGCCGCGGTGCTGTTGGCCAGCGAAGAAGGGCTGGCCAAACTGGAAAAAGCCGCGGGGCGCA
>JAADCW010000077.1 GCA_013154225.1 Chloroflexota bacterium | reverse complement strand
AGAATCGCGCGCAGTGCGTCGGAACCGGGCTGGGTGCGCATCCACGTTTCCACCGCGGCAAACAGCAGGGTCACAAAGAACATGCGTTCCTGGTCGCTGAGGTGCGCCAGGTAGAACACGCTGTGCCGCGGCTTGCCATCGGGTGCGTAGAGCAGGCTGGGGATGTCCAAAGGCTGGCCGGTGAGCCAGGTTTGGAACGTAGGCGCGGCCAGGATGTTGTTGAGCAGCATCGCGAGTTCCGCGCGCTCGTCCGCGGGGAAGAAGGTTTCCAAGTCAAACACGCCCAGTTTGTCAAAAGGCGGGTTTTGGGTTTGCAAAATCAGTTCGGCCAGGGTCAGGTCTTTGCCCTGCTGCCACGCGTGCTGGAAGATGTTGCTCAGCAAAATGTGCTCACGCGAGCGCACAGGATCCACGTTGTCCATGCCGACCAGGCCCAGCAACGCGGTTACCGTGCCCTGAATTTTCTCCAGCAGGATCTCTCGGTTGCCTTCCCAGGGAATATCAGGGGCCTTGAGGGAAGCCAAAATGGAAATCGGGATGCCCGCGTCAGAGCCAGGGGTATAAACCGCGAAGTGCGCAGATTCGGTCAAGGCACGGATGCGGTCAGGGCCAATGCCCCATTTCGCCAGGCCGTTACGCCAGAGGTTCGCGGTGGCCTCCGCGACTTCCTCCACGGTTTTGCCTTCGCGGCGGGCTTCGTCGGGGTTGATCCAGGGCGCAAAGTCTTCAGGCCGCAGTTCTGGGAAGTGAAGCAGGGCGTTGGTGATGTCGCCTTTGGGGTCAATCAGCAATGCGGGGATGCCCTGCAATGCGGCCTCTTCCAACAAATCAATGCACAAACCGGTTTTACCACTACCGGTCATACCCACCACGAACGCGTGGGTGGTCAGGTCGTCGGGGTCATAAAGCACCGGCTGGTCGGTGACTTCGCCGGCTTCCAAATCGTAGATATTGCCAAGATAAAATTTGCCATGCGTATCGAGCATAATTTCCTCCAAAGGCGAAAAGATACAGCGCCGCGAGGCTGGTCACATTTTATCACTTCAAGCCGCGAACCACCAATCCTTGCCCTCGCGCAGGCCCCAATCCGTAAGGCGGGGGCGGATCAGGTCTTTGGCCGTCCGCGCGCCCACTGCAACCACCACAGCCGGATTGCGGTGTTGCGCCCACAAAGCAGGCAGGTCTTCGGCCGCGTAGATGGGCTTGCCGCGGCGGGTGCGGCCAATTTTGCGGGGGTCCACATCCACAAAGGCCACCAGCGGGACGCCTTCCCGCAGCAGATGCTTGCTCAAACGACGGCCAGCCATGCCCGCACCCCACACAATCACCGCGTCCCGTGCTTGCAGAGGGCCCTGGGCCAGATAAGCCGCTTTGAGCCGCAGCATGTTTTCCAACGAAGCGCGGCTGTCGGTGCGGGTCACCCGCTGGGCGTGGTCGCGCCAGGCCAGCAGCACTTGAGGAAGTTTGGCAAACCGCGCACCCGCCAGATACAACCTCAGCCAGAGGTCGTAATCTTCCAACCAGGGGCCGTGGCGGTAACCACCCACAGCCAGCACGGCATCTCGGCGGAACATCACACTTGGGTGCACAAAGGGGCTTTCGATGAAAATCTCGCGGCGAATATCCTCATTGGAAAGCAAACGATTTTGCCAATCCAAATAAGCCTGCATACCGCCGCCCTGAAACCCCTGGGGATGCAAGCGCACCCGTGAGCCCACCACCGCCACGTCGGGGTGTGCGGCCAGGAATTTGGCCTGCAGGTCAAAACGCGTGGGGTCAGCCCAGTCGTCGGCGTCCATGCGGGCAATGTATGGCGCGCGGCAGGCTTCCAGCCCCATCTGAAGCGCGCGTGCTACACCCTGATGCGGCCCACGCAGCACTCGCAAAAACGGCACGCGGCGCTGCCAGGCTTCCAAAATTTGCGGCGTGGCATCGGTGGAACCATCGTCCACCACCACCCATTCCACCGCAGGATGCATTTGCGCGGCCAAACTCGCCAGCGCCTCGTCCAGCGTTGCGGCCGCGTTATACACGGGCATAAGCACAGAAACAGCCAAAGAAGCCATACGACCTCAGGGTGTTATACTTGCAGCACGATTTTCCAACGGAGGTGCAGAATGAGCACGCAATGGGATGCACTGCTGACCCATGCCATCACGTTCCTGCCAGCCTTGATTGCCGCGCTGGTCATCATGGTGATCAGCGTATGGGTTGCCAACTGGCTGGCAAAGATGGTGCAAGGGCTTCTCAAACGCCGCAAAGTAGACCACGAACTCACCGTGCTTTTGGGGCACATCGCCCGTTGGGGCACCATTGGTCTGGGCACGGCCATGGCCTTGCAGCAGATCGGTTTTGACATCACCGCTTTTCTGGCCGGCCTGGGCGTTTTGGGTTTTACCGTGGGCTTTGCCATTCAAGACGTCAGCAAGAATTTTATTGCAGGCATCCTCTTGCTGTTGCAGCAACCCTTTGACATTGGTGATGCCATCGAAATCAACGGCTACGGCGGCAAAGTGGAAGAAATCTCCTTGCGGGCCACAGCCATCCGCACCTTCGACGGGCGGCTGGTGTACATCCCCAATGCGGATGTTTACACCTCGGCCATCATCAACTTTACCCGCACCCAAGCCCGCAGGCTGGATGTAACTGTGGGTGTAGCCTACGGCACGGATTTGAACTTTGCCAAATCCGTTGCTCAGGAAGCCGTGGCCCATATCCCCGGGGTGGCAAAAGACCCCGCGCCCACGGTGGTCTTCCACACCTTCAACGACGCCTCGGTGGACATGACCGTGTATTTCTGGATCAAGACCGACCAAATCGGCATTTGGGAAGGCAAAGACGCCGCGGTGCGCGCCATTTACGACGCGTTCAACCGCGAAGGCATCGAAATTCCCTACCCCATCCAAACCATACTGCTCAACCAGGTTTCGGACTGAACCCAGGGTCAGCCCACACCCGCGGGGCTGGCAAGCACCTTATCGGGGCCGCGGTCAATTTCCCACGGATAGACGATGTAGGCGTCGGTCACCGCGGCGTAAAAATCAGGGCGCAGCGCACCAAAGAGGCTGCGGTGCGGATTGAAGTGCAACACACACGTGTACGGCACTCCGCCCGCGGCCTCTACGCGTGCCCGCACCGCGGTCATAGTGCGCCCCGAACCCCAAACGTCATCCACAATCAAAGTGCGGCGATCGGCCAACAAATGTTCTTCTGGGAACTGGATGAACTTAGGCCATGCCACCAACTTGGCCCGTTCCATCGCCATCTGCGCGGGAAAATCCACCGCGGCCATCAGGATATGGGTCAAATTCAGCGCCTCTGCCAGCATCCCGCCAGGCACAATGCCCCCTCGGCTAATCATCACCATTGCGTCAAAGGCCACATCAAACTGCGGAATAAGATGGTCAATAAGGGCATCCACGTCGTGCCAGGTCAAAACTTCTTTACGCATAAGCCATCCTCATCAAACGGATGAGCCAGGCCACAGCAACCTTGGTCGGCCCACAAACGACAAGCAACTGCCTGGCAAATTTTACCATCAGGCGCCAAAGGGAACTTTTTTCATCCTCACGGCGTTTAAGGGGTGTAAGCCCACTCGCGACACACGCTCAAAGGAGGTTCACCATGAAAAAGGTCTGGATGCTGCTTGGCGGCGCGGCAACTGCGGCGTTGATGTTCATCGGCTTTTTCGCGGCCGCCAGTTTGCCCCAACACGATGTGCAAGCCACAGCCTTGGCCGAAAGCACGTGCACGCCCCAACGCACCCTCAGGGTAACCGGCAGCGCCTCGGTGGTTGCCACGCCCGACGTCGCCTACATCACCCTCAGCGTGCACACTGAAGACAAAAAAGCCGCCGCCGCGCTGGAAGAAAACAACACCTTAGCCAACAAGGTCTATCAAACCCTGGCACGCTACGGTGTGGAAAAGAAAGACATCCGCACCCTGGATATTTCCCTGCGCCAACGAGAACGCTACGATAAAAACGGCAACCTCATCGCCCGCTATTACACCGTGGACAACACCATCCAGGTGACCGTGCACGATTTGGACAACCTGGGCAAAGTGCTGGATGCTGTCGTGCAAAGCGGTGCAAACCGCCTGCAGGGCATCCGCTTTGATGTGAGCGACCGCGCCGCGCTGTTGGAACAAGCCCGGTTGGAAGCCGTGCGCCAGGCTCGCGAGCAAGCCTCGGCCATTGCCCAGGCCGCAGGCGCCGAACTGGGCGACGTGCAGACCATTTCCTTCCAAACCATTGCGCCCGTGGTGGATCGCGGCGACATCATGATGGAAGCCGCGCCCAAAGCCGCAAGTGTGCCTGTGAGCGGCGGGCAAATGCAAATCACGGCCACGGTGCAAATGACGTTTGCCCTGCGGTAATCGCCACAAACCCAGCCAAAAAGATAACAGCGCCTCGGCAAGAGGCGCTGTTGTTTTTCAACCAGGTTGAGGCTGTACCAATCAGGCGCGGCTCAACGCAAATGGCAGGCCACAAAATGCTCAGGCTCGCCTTCGATGGGATGCAGTTCGGGCGTTTGGGTGCGGCAAATATCCTGCGCCAAGGGGCAGCGCGGGTGGAACCGACAGCCCGAGGGAGGATGGATGGGGCTGGGAATTTCCCCTTTGGGCAGAGGCTGTTCGCGGCGGGCTTCAGGATCGGGCACAGGCACTGCCGCGAGCAAGGCTTCGGTGTAGGGATGCCGCGGGTTCCCATAAACCTGCGGCAAGGGGCCAATTTCCACGATTTTGCCCAGGTACATAATGGCAATGCGGTCGCAAATGTATTTGGCCGTGGCCAGATCGTGGGTGATGAAGAGGTAGGTCAGGCCAAATTCCTTTTGCAGATCCCGCATCAACTTGAGGAGCACCGCGCGCACCGACACGTCGGCCATTGCAATGGGTTCATCGGCAACCACCAAATCGGGGCGCAGAACCAAAGCCCGGGCAATCACCGCGCGCTGCCGCTGACCACCCGACAGCTGATGCGGATATTTGTTGATGAACTGCTCCGGCGGGGTCAACCCCACCTTGGCGAGAATATCCAACACCTGGGTGCGTTCCTCATCCGCGTTCTGAGCCAAGCCGTGGATGCGTAAACCGTGGGCAATGGCCTGCCCAATGGTCATGCGCGGGTTGAGGGAAGCGGTCGGATCCTGGAAAATGGGCTGCATCCGCCGCCGCAGGGGGCGCAGTTGGGATTCCGGCAAATGGGTAATATCCTGGCCGTCGAACAAAATCGTGCCGTCGGTGGGTTCCAACAGCCGAAGCACCAAACGGCCTGTGGTGGTCTTGCCAGAGCCCGACTCACCCGCCAACCCCAGGGTTTCGCCGGGGTAAATGTCAAAATCTACGCCGTCCACCGCGCGCACGGCCAGGGCTTCGCGGTGCAAGAGTTTGTCAATGGGGCCTTGCCCCAAAGGGAAATGCTTTTTGAGGTTCCGAACAGTGACCAGAGGCTGCGAGTCGGTCATGCTTCCTCCTCAGCGTACAGCCAGCACGCGGTGCCGTGGCCGGGATGAACTTCTTTCCAGGGAGGGGTCTTTTCACTGCACACAGGCCGTGCCTGCGGGCAGCGGGGATGGAAACGGCATCCGGGCGGGGGTTCCAGCAAACTGGGCGGAGCGCCCGAAAGGGTTTCCAGTTCCAGGCCGTCTTCCAAACGAATGCTGGGCACAGAGGCCAGCAAGCCCCGCGTGTAGGGGTGCAAAGTGTTGTGGAAAATCGGCTGTACAGGCCCTATTTCAGCCATGCGCCCTGCATACATCACCGCGACCCGGTCGGCCAGTTCGGCCACCACGCCAATGTTGTGGGTGATGAGGATCATGGTGAGGTTGAATTCGTCGCGCAATTCGCGCAACAAATCCAGGAATTGGGCTTCGACGATCACATCCAGGCTGGTGGTGGGTTCGTCGGCGATGATCAGATCCGCGTTGAGGGCCAGCCCAATCCCAATCATGATGCGCTGGCGCATACCGCCCGAAAGTTGATGCGGATAATCCTTCAGCCGGTCGGGCGAGATGCCCAAACGCTGGATCAGTTGGGCGGCGCGGTCCCAGGCTTCCTTCTTGGAAACCTTGGGCTCATGCACCCGAATGGTCTCCACAATGTGGTCGCCAATGCGCTGGAGGGGATTGAGGGACGTCATCGGGTCCTGGAAGACCATGGAAATATGCCGCCCGCGCAGTTGGCGCATCTCTTTTTCCGAAAGCTGCATCAAATCACGGCCCTGGAAGAGGATGCGCCCAGAGGTAATTTTGCCCGGCGGGCGCACCATGCGCAACAGCGCCATGCCCAGGGTTGATTTGCCACAACCGCTCTCGCCCACCAAGCCCAGCACTTCGCCGCGCTGCAGGGTGAAACTGACATCGTCCACCGCTCGCACCGGGCCTTGGCGGGTTTCATAGGTTACAGTCAGGTGTTCGACTTGCAGTAGGGGTTCAGTCATGGTTTGTCTGGTAGTCGGTGAGTCGCAAAATCGGGTAGTCGTCGGTTATTCCTCGGTAAGGCGCGGGTTGAGGATCTCGCCCAACCCTTCGCCCAACAGGCTAAAGCCCAGCGCCACCAGGGTAATCATCAGGCCGGGGAAGGTAATCGGCCACCAATAACCTCGCGGCAAGTAGGCTTTACCTTTGTTGAGGTCAAAGCCCCAGTCGGGCGTGGGCGGTTGAAGCCCCAAGCCCAAAAAGGCCAAACCGGCTTCGGTCAGAATAGCATCGGCCACGTTGAGGCTAAACACCACCACCAGGGTAGGCACCACGTTGGGGAAGATGTACATTCCCAAAATTTCGCGCTGTTTGGCGCCCAACGCCCTGGCCGCTTCCACGTACAGTTCCTCTTTGATGGAAAGCACCTGGGAGCGGGTCATGCGGAAATAGGTGGGAATATACACCACCGAAATGGCGATGGCGATGTTGATCACGCCCGTGCCTAACATGGCCGCGACCGCGATGGCCAAAATCAGCCCTGGGAAGGAGTAGATGCTGTCCATCACCAGGGAAAGGATGCGGTCCATCCAGCCGCCAAAGAAACCGGAAAGCAGGCCCAAGGGGATGCCCACAGCCGCGGAGAAAAGCGCAGAGAGGATGGCCACAGCCAGCACGGCTCGCGCGCCCCAAATCAAACGGCTGAGGATATCGCGGCCCAGGTTGTCAGTGCCCAACCAAAAGCGCGGGCCAAAGGGTTCGCCCACCTGCACAAAATCAGGATTCTTTTGCAGGGCCTCAGCCGCATCGCGGGCGGAAATCAGCACCGCCTGGGCTTCGCCCGCGCGCACCTTTTCAAACAGGTCTTTGTCCACCTGATAGGGCCGCGGGGTCATGCCGTAATCTTCAGCCACCACAGAGGCCGTGGTGTTGTAATACACCGCGACCTTGAGGCCCTCGGGCGAGGTAATGCCGCTATCTTTGGGGGCCAACAACACCACCTGCCCGCCGCCGGGGCGCTCAAAGGGGCCGCCCACTGTGACGATGGGGTCGTAAGGGCTCAGCACGGGCGCAAAAATGGTCACCAAAATGATGATAGCCAAAATCACTGCGCCGGTCGCGGTCCAATACCATTCTGCGCCATACCAAGACGCGCCCCGCAACAAACGGCCCAACAGGCTGGTGGGTTCTTCAGCAAGTTTTTTCGTCTTCTGATTCGTTTTCATGGTCGGCTCAGTAACGAATACGGGGGTCAATCCAGGCGTAGAGGATATCCACCAGCAGGCTCACGCTGGCAACCAGGAGGGCAAACACCACCACCGTGCCCTGAATTGAGGGGAAGTCGCGGTAGGTGATGCGTTCCACCAAAAAGCGCCCTAAACCCGGCCACGAGAACGTGCTCTCGGTGAGCACCGCGCCGGCCAAGAGCAAGGCAAACTGCAGGCCTAACATGGTGATGATGGGAATCAGGGCATTCTTCAACGCATGGCGATACACCACCGTGCGCTCAGGAATGCCTCGCGCTCGCGCGGCAGTGACAAAATCCATCTTAAGCACCTGCAGCATGTTAGAACGGGTCAGGCGCACAAACACCCCCGAAAGGTACAAGCCCAGTGTCATGGCGGGCATGATCAGGTGCAGTACGCTGTCTTTGAGGGCCGGCCAGTTGTGGGTGAGGATGCTATCCACGGTGTAAAGGCCGGTGATGTGCTCGGGTGCGGCCGAGAGACTGCTGATGCGCCCAGCAATGGGCAGCCATCCAAGCCACACCCCAAAGACCAATTGGAACATCAAGCCTAACCAAAACACCGGGATGGAATAAATCACAATGCCGTATAAACGAAGGGAGTAATCGGCTAACGAACGTCTGTGGTGGGCGGCATAAGCCCCCAGGCCTATCCCAACCACGGCAGTGACCAACATGGCGGCCAGTGAAAGTTCCAGGGTTGCGGGGAAGTGCTGCCAAATTTGCTCGGCCACCGATTGGCCACGCACCGGGCTCAACGTGGTGCCCAAATCAAAATGCAATAAGTCCCACAGGTATTCGCCATATTGGACATACAGCGGCTTATCCAACCCCAAACTGTGGCGGATTTCGTCAATGTATTCCTGGGGTGCGCCAGGGCGAATGGAGGCCTTCACCGGATCGCCCGGCATGACCCTCAGGATGATAAACACCATGGTGACCAACACGAAAATCATCGGGATGGTCAACAAGGTGCGCATGAGAAGATAGCGGCCAAGTGAGCGCATAGGCGTTTACCACACAATGAAGGGGAAACAACGTCGGCTAAAACAAAAGGGGGGAGAGGAGTTTGCCTCCCCTCCCCCGTCACAGGCAATGCCGTTATTTGGTCTTTTCCAACAGGAAGTAGTGGTTGAGCATTACCGGATCGAGCACGATGCCGCTGATGTTCTTGCGGGCAGCAACCATCAGTTTGCCCTGAGTGAGCGGCAGGGTGGGCACGTCTTCAGCCCAGAGCTTCTGAATTTCTTCAAAGACCTGTTTGCGGGCGTCGCCGCGCAGGTCGGTCGCGCTCTGTTCCTGCTGGAACAGTTCGTCCATCTTCTCGGAAGCATAGTTGCAGCCAATGTCATCCGAGGCGTCGGAAGCCGCGAAGGGGTAGGTGTAGTTGTCGGGGTCAATGTAGTCAGGATACCAACCCAACAGGAACATACCCATGGAGCCAAACTGCTCGGTGTAGGTGGCCCATTCCGCACTCTGCAGGTTGACCTTGATCATGCCGGTCTCTTCCAGCGCGGCCTTGACCAGGGAAGCGACGTCAGACTCGGTGTCGCCGTAGTGGGTCGGGGTCCACCAGAGGTCAATTTCCATGGGGTTGTCTTCGCTGTAGCCGGCTTCCTGGAGCAGTTCCTTAGCCTTTTCCAGGTCGCGCTTGGGGAAGGCGTCGATGTGGCTCCACATCCCCATGGGGACCATGGAGTAGAGGGGCTCGTGGGTGCCCTGGAAGGCCTTGTCCACGATGGCCTGGCGGTCCACCGCGTAGGAAATGGCCTCGCGCACCAGCTTGTTGTCAAACGGCGCCATCTTCACGTTGAAGACGATGTAGCGAATCTGCGCGCCGGGGCCTTCCACCACCTGGATGTCGGGGTTGCTCTTGAGGTCTGCGTAGTCGGTGGGGTTCAGGCTCTTGGTGGCGACGTCGATTTCGCCGTTTTCCAGCGCCAGGCGCATGGTGGTCGCATCCGCGAAGTATTTGATGATGATGTTGCTGGTCTTGGGCGGTTCGCCGTACCAGTTAGGATTGGCAACCAGGTCCATTTCCACGTCGCGGACCCACTTGTCGATCTTGTAGGGGCCAATGCCGCCGCAAGTGCTATCAGAGGCAATTTCATCAGCCGGATAGCAGTTGGGGCTCACAGGCGCGTAGGGGTAGGTCGCGACCAACAGCGGGAAGTAGTTGACGGCCTTCTTGAGCACGAACTTGACGGTGTATTCGTCCACCACTTCGACGTGGTCCACGAAAGAAGTCACCAGCCAGTTGGGGTCACCCTGGATCTTGAAGACCCGGTCGATGGACCATTTCACCGCGTCTGCGTTGAAGGGCGTGCCGTCGTTAAACTTCAAGCCCTGGCGCAGATGGAAGGTGTATTCCAGCCCATCGTCGCTGACGTCGTACGACTCGGCCAAACCCGGCTCCAAGTCGGTCGTGCCCGGCTTGTAGTGAAGCAGGGTGTCCATGGTGTTGTGGAAGATTTCCCACGTGTGGAAGTCGTACGCGTTGGCCGGGTCAAGGTCGGTGACCTTGTCGGTCGTGCCGATGATGATAGGCTCCGAAGATTGGGCAGGAGCCTCAGTCGGCGCCTCAGTGGCCTCTTCACCACCAGAGGGCGCTTGGGTGGGCGCAGGCGTTGCCTTTTGGCAAGCCGTCAGCCCCAGCGCCAGCACAACGGCCAGCGCCAACACAACGAAAAAGATCTTGCGCTTGCTCATACCTTCTCCTCCTTGAAACTGTGGGGAATGGGAGAAACGGACGAACCGATAAACGGAACTTCCGAAGATCACCATCTCTTTCGCAACGAGATGATAACCTTAACAAGAATTTGGGTGCAATTATAGTGCAGGCATTCCAGATGTCAAGAAAGCTATACAAAAATTGCAATTATTTAGAGAACCTACATAAATCCACAACGAAAACTTGACTTTTTGCGTTTACCAAGCCTGGCACCCTTGCGTCGCAAAGTGCAGAAAAAAGCAACCGCCCCACCTGCCGGCGGGGCGGTTGAAAAAACGCTGTTTGTCAAACTCAAACCGCCAACGCCGGGCTTTGCCGATATAAACGCTCACGCAAAGCAAGGACTTGGCGGCGAAGACGTTCATCGCTTTCAATTTGATCGGCGATCTTTTCATAGCCGTACTTGACCGTGGTGTGATCACGGCCGCCCAAAAGTTCGCCAATTTGGGGCAGCGAAAGTTTGGCGTCTTCCCGCAGCAAATACATGGCCACCTGCCGCGGCAAAGCCACTTTGTGCGAGCGGCTCTTACTGCACAAACGCTCTACGCTAACGCCAAAGGCCTCGGCCACCAGGTTGATGATTTGCTCGGGTTCGATGGCCTGACGGCGGGGAAGCATGTCAGCCAGCGCGGCTTCCACCAGTTCGGTGGTCAGGGGCATTCCCCGCAAATCTGCGTAGGCCAGCACCCGAGTCAGTGCACCTTCCAGCTCTCGGATGTTCGACTGCATGTAGCGGGCAATGGTTTCCAAAATTTCATTGGGCACTTCGCGGCCAGCCTGTTCGGCTTTGAAGCGCAAAATTGCCACCCGGGTTTCAAAATCCGGGGGTTGGATGTCTGCCGTCAAGCCCCATTCAAAGCGCGAGCGCAGACGCTCTTCCAGGGTCACCAGCGCCTTGGGCGGGCGATCGGAAGTAATCACAATTTGCTTGTTCTGGCCGTGCAGGGTGTTGAAGGTGTGGAAGAACTCTTCCTGGGTGGATTCTTTGCCCGCGATGAATTGAATATCGTCGATGAGCAAAACATCCACTTTGCGGTATTTCTCGCGAAACGCTTCGGTGTTGTGGGTGCGGATGGCGTTGATCAGGTCGTTGGTGAATTCTTCAGAGGAAACATAGCGCACCACCAGCCCCTGCGCCACACACGCGTTGCCAATGGCGTGGAGCAAGTGGGTTTTGCCCAGGCCAACGCCGCCGTAGAGAAAAAGGGGATTGTAGGCTTTGGCCGGATTTTCTGCCACGGCAAGGCTGGCGGCGTGGGCCAAACGGTTGTTGGAACCCACAACGAAGTTATCGAAGGTGTAGCGTGGATTGAGCGAGGAATCTTGTGCAGGTGCGTGGTTGTAAGCCGGTGCAGCGGTAGGCGCTTCCGATGTGCGCGCGGGCTGGGAATCTACCTCGGCTGTGGGCGCAGACGCATGGCCGTTGCCGTTGCCATTACCGCCGTTGTCTGAACCCGATTGCCCAGACCAAACCACGAAGCGCACGTCAACCGGTCGGGCCATCAACCCAACCAGTTTGCGGCGCACCGTGCTCCGCAGTCGGCTTTCCAGCCAATCGCGGGCATACGCGTTTTGCACGCCCACCACCAAAGTGTCGTCTTCCAGGCCTACCACCTGGGTATCGCGTACCCAGGTATCAAAAGCGGCTTTGGGCATCTCCATTTGCAATTGCCCTAAAACCGATTGCCAAACCTGCGTTGTGGCTTGTTGTTCCACGCTTGCCTCCTCGCAACGAACATGCTACGCCCCCATAGGGGCAAACGCCGATGGTCGCTTGCCGCGGCGAATAAGGTCCGTTGTGCTGCTACCAGGTTTTCACCTGTAAAACTTCTTCAGCTGCCTTCATCCCCCTTGTTGTGTGGGTATTCTACACGCCTCCTCGTTCCTTGGCAATACCCAAAACCTACGAATTCTTAAAAACTTTGGATTTTTTAAGAATTCGCTCCAAATCAATTTCTTTAAGAAACGAAGACAAAGTTTCATCCCCTCCAATCGTTCTTAGAATTCGTGTTCACCCTTGGATGGGAAAGACGTCCCTCGCGCGCCCCATATCTGGGAAGGACTATCCGAAAAACCCCTCATCCCCCAGGTATTGGGGCATTTTTCCCCTTTAAAACTCCCTTGGGCGCGCGTGGTGTTTTGCTAAGCATGCGCGCGGGCGCGCGTGTCCCTAACTTTAAATCCTGCTTTTCCAGCGCAAAGCGCGCATTTTAAAAACCCACGCCCTTCACGGCCGACGTGCGCCCCAAAATCCTGCCAGGGCAAACCCCAACGCCGCCAAGGCCAACACCCCTTCGACCGCCCCCCAGGGCCAGCGCCACAGTGCCGTATCACCAGAAGATGGCGTCGGCGATACCACAGCTCCGGGCGTGCGATAAGGCGCTCGGCTGGCCGCGCACGCGGTGGGCGTCGCCGCGGCGGTTCCCGCCGCCTCGGTCTCAGGCATGCGTTCTTCCAGAGGCAGCGGCGTCGCAGTCTGAACCTGGGGCGTGGCCTTGGGCGCTCCCGCATCCGTCATAGCCTGCGGGGCCTCAGCCATCATCTCAGGCACTGC
>JAADCW010000191.1 GCA_013154225.1 Chloroflexota bacterium | reverse complement strand
GCCCGGCCTTGGGTGGACTTTTTGATGCCGCAAAAGGCCGCGCAATATGTCCTGGAAATCCATCCCGACCGGCTCGACGAATTTGCCCTGGGCGACGAGGTGATCTGGCATGAAGCGTAGCCTCCTGCTCCTGTTGGCCTTAGGCATGTTGGGATGGGCGTGGGCTTTTCCCCAACGCGTGCACGCAGATGAAACGGGCGAAGCCCCTTACTACATCGTCCAGCCTGGCGATACCCTTTCGGGCATTGCCTACCGCTTTGGGCTGGACATGCAGACCCTGGCTCAGGCCAACGGCATCACCAACCCGGCCAGCCTGCAAGTGGGGCAAAAACTGCGCATTCCAGGGCTGGAAGGCGTGGTCAGCGGGCAGTTGAGCACCCGAACGGTGAAATTTGGCGAAAGCCTTACCTCGCTCAGCCGCGCGCTGGGGCTTTCCGAAAGCACCCTCCAACGCCTCAACCATCTGCTCACCCCCTATCAACTGTTTGCCGGGCGGTCGCTCATTCTACCTGCCGACGCGGCCGCGCAGAAAACCGTTCCCCAGCGGGCATTGGTAGGCCAGGAGTCGCTGCTGGAAGTCGGGCTCGCGCACGGCCAAAACCCTTGGACGCTGGCCGTGGCCAATCAACTCCCCGGCACGTGGGCCGCACTGCCCGGTGATGTGCTCATCCTTCCGGGCACTGAAGAAAGCCAGGCGCCCAGCGGGTTCCCTTCGGGGCTGGCCATCACCCCCAAGCCCACAGCCTGGGTGCAGGGGCACACCGGCGAAGTGTGGGCTACCGCGCCCCAAGATGCCCAAATCGAAGGCGCTTTTGGCGAATACACACTCCACTTCTTCCCCTTTGAAGGCCAGCGTTGGGTGGCTTTGCAGGGCGTCTCAGCCCTGGCCGACCCCGGGTTGTATCCGGTGCAAACCACCATTGCCCTGGCCAATGGCAAAACGTTCGCCTTTTTGCAAGCTATTCCTGTCAAGGCTGGCAATTTCTATCACGAGCGCCTGCAAGTCCCCACCGAACTTTTAGACCCCAAACTCAACCGCGAAGAAGCCGAGAAATTTGCGGCCATCGCCGCCGCGGCCACACCCACCCGCTATTGGGATGGCATTTTCCGCGCGCCTGAAGCGCCACCCCTGGACGACTGCCACCCCTCTTATTTCGGCACCCGCCGCAATTACAACGATACATTCTTCTGGTATCATACGGGATTGGACTTCTGCGGCAGGGTCGGCACCCCCATCTATGCCCCTGCCGACGGCGTGGTGGTGTTCACAGGCACCACCGAAATCCACGGCAACGTCACCATCATTGATCACGGCTGGGGCGTTTACACCACCTACTGCCATCAAGACCAAATCCTGGTGCAAAAAGGCCAGCGCGTGCACGCTGGCGACCTCATCGGCAAAGTGGGCCGCACCGGTCGGGTTACAGGCCCACATCTCCATTGGGAAGTTTGGGTGGGCGACGTGCCAGTAGATCCCCTGGAATGGCTGGAACGCGCGTTCCCCTAAGCCCACCTCAGCAGGATGGCGCTTAGGTTTGCTCAAAATCTCCGCGGAAGAAGGCGTCAATCACTTCCTCCGCCTGGGCTTGCTGATCTTTGGGCACCAAAATCTGGATCTCCCCTAAGGGGCCCATCTGGATGCCAATCGCGCGTGCTGCGGGTTCCTGAAGCAACCACACCGAAACGCCCTGGGCTTCGAGTAGCCCGCGTAAAATTTCCGCCTGCGCCTGGTTTGGCGTGGTCAAAACAGGCACCCAATCTGCATCATTCATCGCTCACCTCTCTGAGCAAGCCGTGACAAAAGTACCATTTCACGAGATAGAGTATAATAGAAAAGCCGATTACTGTGAAGCGAGGCCGACAATGATTCGTGAAACCTATTGGGAAGATCTCACCATCACCGAAGAAGACATCGAAGACCTTTACAACCATCTTCTGGAAACCGAAACACCCCTAACCCCCGACGAACTGGCAGCCGCGCTGGTCGAAATTCGGCTGGCGCGCGAGCGGCAAAAACTGGAACGCCGCCGCAGTGGGGAAGCCGCGCTCTATCTCCCCAAAGAACATTACGAAGTGGGGCAAAAAGTTGTCTTCCCCGCGCTGGATTGGGCCACGGGCGAAGTCGTCGCGGTGCGGCCGGCCAACAACCCCACCAGGCCGCCTTTCGAGGTCATCCGTGTGCGGTTTGAAGATGGCCGCGAAAAGGAATTTGCCGCGGGGCTGGACGAACACGTCCTCAACGAGCCGCCCAAACTGGACAGCAACAACCCCTTGCTCAACCCAGAAAGCGTTTTGGCCGCATACGGCGAGAGCATTGCCCAGCGCATCGAGGAAGCCCTGCGCGAGAACGACGAATTCGTGCGCATCGCGGGCCGCTGGTTCCCGCGGGCTTTGCTGATGGAAGTGCACGTCGGGCACCTCAACCTGGCCGAAGCCGTGCTGGACATGGCCGGCGGCGGGCCGTTGCCCACTGCGGAAATCATGAAGCAAATTGACTTCCCCGCGGACAACCCCAAACTGGCCGAATTCTCGCTGGATTACGCCCTGCAAGAAGACGAGCGCTTTGACGAAGTCGGCCCCGCGGGCAAAGTGCTCTGGTATCTCCATCGCCTGGAGCCCGAATGGGTCAAAGAAACGCCGCCCTATTTGCGCTACAAACCGCTGGATTACGACCGCGACGCGCTCACCGACGACATGCTGGCCATGGAAGCCATCCTGGGCGACGAACTTTCCCCCGAAATTCCGCTGCCCATCAAAAGCGAAAAAATCGAAATCACCCTCATCTACCCGCACTGGCGGTCAGGCACTCTGCCGCTCAGCGCCAAAACCAAAACCCTGTTCCCCACAGCCTACGAAGCCCCGCGCGTGCGCTTCACCTGGGTTGATGCCCAAACCGGCGAGACCTTCCCTGGCTGGGTGGTGCGGCACGGCAAATACGTTTACGGCCTCGCGGAATGGTACGAAAAGAAAGGGCTCATTCCCGGCAGCCTGATCACCCTCAGCCCGGGCGAAAACCCCGGCGAGGTGCTGGTCAAAGCTCACACCCACCGTCCCACGCGCGACTGGGTCCGCAGTGTGCTGGTTGGCAGCGACGATCAACCCGTGTTTGCCATGCTGAAACAAACCGTCTCTGCCGAATTCGACGAGCGCATGGTCATTGCCGTGCCCGACCCCGAAGCGCTGGATACGGTGTGGGAACAAACCGCCAAGAGCCGCACCCCACTTGAAAACCTGGTCGTCTCCATGCTTCGCGAACTCGCGAAACTCACGCCCCAGGGGCACGTCCACGCCGCGGGCTTGTATGCCGCGGTCAACACCGTGCGCCGCTGCCCACCAGGCCCCATCTTTGCCCTGCTGGCCAGCCGCCCCTGGTTTGTGCACGTGGGCGACCTCTACTTCCGCCTGGACGAATCCGCCATCTAAGGGAGAAAGCCTATGCCACAGGGAAAACGCCGCAGTTTGGTCAAACCCACACTGGATACACCTTTCCATATTGACTTCGCCTGGTGGCAGGCGCACTCGCGCGACTGGCGGGTTTACATGCACCGCCTGCTCTGCCCCGAACACCAGGCCCAATTTGCAGAATGGGATAACAGCACTGTGGATTGGGTGGATCCTGAAACCGCAGAAATCCACCAGGTGGATGGTGTGCAGTATGTGTTGATGACCCACTGCGCCCATCAACCCGAATTCCTGGAAGCCCGCGTCCCCCTGGTGGACGCCATCTTCCGCGTGCTCGTTGCCCACGGCAACAAGCCCATGACCCCGGTTGAACTGGCCGAAGAACTGCATCGCCCCATTCAACCGCAAACCATTCTCCGCACATTGAGCGGACGCCGCGACTACCTGGGCATTCGCCCAGTTGAAAACTGACCCCTCGCCCCCGTAGCTCAACGGATAGAGCATCGGACTTCTAATCCGACGGCTGCAGGTTCGAATCCTGTCGGGGGCGCTGAGGCACCAACCAACTCACACCACATACGGGAAGGTGCGCCATGCTCTCGCTTTTGAGCGCAGTGCCAACGGAAACCGACGACCCGCAAGGTTTTTGGGTTTTAGACGTCCGATGGGAGCATCAGCGAACAGCGTGGCGCCCGCCGACCGACGTCTTCGAAACCGCGGAAGCGGTGGTCGTGCGGGTGGAAATCGCAGGAATGCGCACCGAAGACTTCACCCTCCAACTCGAAGGGCAAAACCTCATTATCGGCGGCATTCGCAGAGACCCCGACCTGGTGACAGCCTACCATCGGCTGGAAATCCCCTTTGGGCGCTTTCAAGTCACGGTTCATCTCCCCGCCGCGGTAGATGCCCAGCGCGTCGAAGCCGAATATCGCGACGGGTTCCTGCGTGTCATCCTTCCCAAACCAAGCCCGCAGGCGGTTACCATCCGCACCCAACATACCTCGCGCGAGGCATGACCTTTACCAAAAGGGTGCCCTCGTCCTCTCATTCACGGCACCATCTGAAAAAACCTCTCATCAAGGAGTGCGCTTTGATGCCTGCAACGCGTTGGCATATGGGCTGGGAAGACATCTTACAATGGCTGGAAGAGGACGCGGCCTGGCAAGAGGCCGTGATGCCCTTTTTGCACCGCATTCTCAACAGCAACAAAAAGGGGGATGAAAACCAAGACGACGCCCCCGAACAACCTCAAGAATCTGAACCTGCCCCCCCTGAAATTTTTGAAATCCCCATCTTGCCTTTACGGGGCACCGTCGTCTATCCCCAAACCGGCACGCCCCTCACCGTGGGCCTGCCCCGCTCTGTCCGGCTGATCGACGACGTCGTCGCCGGCGATCGTCGTTTGGGGCTCGTGGCTTCCAAAAAGCCCGAACTGGAAGACCCCAGCCCCGACGACCTCTACACCGTCGGCACCGTTGCCAGCATCCACCGCCTCTTCCGCGCGCCCGATGGCACCATTCGCCTGCTGGTGCAGGGCCAGCAGCGCATTCGGGTGCTGGAATACACCCAGACCGAACCCTATTTCGTTGCCAGGGTTCAGGTCATCCCCGAAACGGTGGAAGATTCTTTAGAGGTGGAAGCCCTCGCCCGCCAAGTCCGAGAACAATTCCAGGCCATCTCGGAAATGGTGTCTTCCATCCCTAAAGAACTGGTGGCATCGGTGCTGGCCCTGGAAGACCCGCTGCAACTGGCCTACACCGTGGCCAACTTCCAGCGCATGCCCCTGGAAGACGCCCAAGAAATTCTGGAACTCGACTCCGTCGCGGCCAAACTGCGCAAACTGCTGGCCATCCTGACCCACGAAGTCGAAGTGCTGGAATTGGGCCAAAAAATTCAGGACGAAGCCCGCTCCGAAATCGAAAAAATGCAGCGGGAATACTTCCTGCGCGAGCAGATGAAGGCCATCCAGCGCGAACTGGGCGAAGAAGACGAGCAAACCGCCGAAATCAAGGAATTCCGGCAAAAGATCGAAGAAGCCGGCATGCCTGAAGAGGCCAAAAAACAAGCCCTGCGCGAACTGGAACGCCTCTCACGCTTGCCAACAGCAGCCGCAGAATACGGCGTCATTCGCACCTACTTGGATTGGCTGGTTTCCCTGCCGTGGAACAAAGTCACCGAAGACAACCTTGACCTCCAGCACGCCCAGGAAGTGCTGGACAAAGACCACTACGGCCTGGAAGACGTCAAAGAGCGCATCCTGGAATATCTGGCAGTGCGCAAACTGCGGCTGGAACGCAAAGAGGCCCTGGAAGCCAGAATGCCCGAAGATGAAATTCGCCACGACCGCGAAGGCGCGATTCTGTGCTTTGTGGGGCCGCCAGGGGTGGGCAAAACCTCGCTGGGGCGCTCCATTGCCCGCGCGATGGGGCGGAAATTCGTGCGCATCTCCCTGGGCGGCGTGCGAGATGAAGCCGAAATCCGCGGCCATCGCCGCACCTACATTGGCGCCATGCCGGGGCGCATCATCCAAGCCCTGCGCCGCGTGGGCACCCGCAACCCGGTGTTCATGCTCGACGAAATTGACAAACTGGTCTTCGACTTCCACGGCGACCCTGCCTCCGCGCTGCTGGAAGTCCTCGACCCCGAGCAAAACGCCGAATTCCGTGACCATTACCTGGAAGTTGCCTTCGACCTTTCGCAAGTGCTCTTCATCACCACAGCCAACTACCTGGATAACATCCCGCCGCCCCTCCGCGACCGGATGGAAATCATCCCCATTTCAGGCTACACCGAAAACGAAAAGGTCGAAATTGCCAAAGGCTACCTCATCCCGCGGCAAGTCCACGAAAACGGCCTCTTCCCCGAAGAAATCACCTTCACCGATGAAGCCCTGCACACCATCATCCGCTCCTACACGCGCGAGGCGGGCGTGCGCAACCTGGAGCGGGAAATCGGCAAAATCTGCCGCAAAGTGGTGCGCCAAATCGCCGAAGGCAAAACCGAGCACGTGGATATCACCCCCGAAAAAGTGCGGGAATTCCTGGGACGCCCGCGCTATTACGGCCTGGAAGAAGTTGCCCAACGGGTCTCCATCCCCGGCGTAGCCATTGGCCTGGCCTGGACCCCCGCGGGCGGCGACATTCTCTTTGTGGAAGCCACAAAAATGCCGGGGAACAAAGGCTTCATTCTCACCGGCTCCTTGGGCGAAGTGATGCAAGAATCTGCCCGGGCTGCGCTTTCTTACGTCCGCTCTCGGGCCGCGCAGTGGGGCATTCCCGAAGATTTCTTCGAGAAAACCGACATTCACCTGCACGTGCCCGCGGGCGCCCAGCCCAAAGACGGCCCCTCCGCAGGCGTGACCATGGTCACCGCGCTGGTTTCCCTGCTCACGGGCCGCGCGGTCAAACCCGAAGTGGGCATGACCGGCGAAATCACCCTGCGCGGGCAAGTATTGCCCGTGGGCGGCATCAAAGAAAAAGTACTGGCCGCCCACCGCGCCGACCTGAAAACCATCATTATGCCCAAGCGCAACGAAGCCGATTTGGAAGACCTCCCCGACGAAGTGCGGGAAGCCATGCACTTCGTTTTTGTCGAAACCGTAGATGAAGTCCTCGACGCCGCCCTCACACCGCCCCCGGCATCTGATGAAGGAGCAAAAGACCATGCCGAAAATCATGCTGGTTGAAGACGACCACACCATGCGCACCCTGCTCAAAACCCTGCTGGAAATGGAAGGGTTTGCCGTGCTTTTCGGCGCAGGCCACGCAGAAGGTCTCCTCGAAGACCTGCGCCGCGAAAAGCCCGAACTGCTGGTGATGGACGTCCATCTTGCTGGCGGTGTCAACGGCCTTGACCTGCTCAACAGCATCCGAGAAGATCCTGACCTGAAACACACCCGCGTCATCATGACCTCAGGCATGGACTACCGCGCCGACAGCCTCGAAGCCGGTGCGGACGCATTCCTGCAAAAGCCCTACATGGTTGAAGACCTCTTGGCCTTGCTCCGTCAACAAATCAATTTGGCCTGACCTGAACCCGCGGCACTCCCCCGCGCCGCGGCGCATTCTGCACGTATCCGGCGGCCTGCCGCCGATAGAAAGGAACAACTCGTGGCACGCAAACGCTCGCCCAAGCGGCGTTGGTACGTCATGGATTTGCACCTCCATACCCCTGCATCCAGCGACTACCAACAGCCCGACATCTCCTACCTTGACATCCTCCGCCGGGCTGAAGCCCGCGGCTTAGACATCATCGCCTTCACCGATCACAACACTGTGGCGGGCTATCGGCGCATGACCGAGGAAATCCGCCAGTTAGAACTGCTGGAAGAACTCGACCGCCTGCTCCCTGAAGAAAAAGCCCGCCTCGACGAATACCGCCGTTTGTTGAAGAAAATTCTGGTGTTGCCCGGGTTTGAATTTACCGCAACCTTGGGGTTCCACATCCTGGGCATCTTCCCGCCTGAAAAGCCAGTGCGGGAAATCGAGCACCTGCTCCTCACCCTCAACATCCCCCCCGAAAAACTTGACGAAGGCTCGGCTACCGTGGGCGCGACCAGCGACGTCCTCACCGCCTATCGGCTGATCGACGAAGCCGGCGGGCTGGTCATTGCCGCACATGCCAATTCCAGCAACGGCGTCGCGGCGCGCAACGTGCCGGGGCAAACCAAGATTTCCTACACCCAGGACCCCCACCTGCACGCGCTGGAAGTCACCGACCTGGAAAAGAAAGGCCGCCATACCACCCAGGCCTTCTTCAACGGCACCAAGCCCGAATACCCGCGACGGATGCACTGCATCCAAGGCTCCGACGCGCACCGGCTGGTTGGCGAAGGCCGCAACCTGGGGGTTGGCGACCGCGCCACTGAGGTCCTGCTCCCCGAGGTCAGCTTCCACGCGCTCAAGGAACTCTTCCTGAGCAACGACTTTGCCCGCCATCGCCCTCACCGCCCCAAGGAACCTCAGGAAGATTTCATCCAGCAGGCCCGGGAAGAAGGCGCGAACCTCATCCAAGCCTTCCACGAAAAAATGACCGTGCGCGGGGGTCGGCTGTATGCCATCATTGCCGACGTCTGCGCGTTTGCCAATACCAACGGCGGCACCCTCTACATCGGCGTAAGCGAAGACCCCAAAAAGCCGCCCATCGGGCTCGACAACCCCGACCAGGCCGCGGCCGAACTCGCGCGCCAGATTTCCGAGCGCATCACCCCGCCCCTGGAAGTGACCATTGACACCCACGAAACCCAGGGCAAGAAAATTCTGCGGGTGCTGGTGCCCCGTGGGGATGACCCGCCCTACGCGGTGGACGGCAGTAAAATTTATGTGCGCTCTGAAGCGGAAACCGGCCTGGCCGTGCGCGACGAAATCGTGGACCTGGTGCTGCGCGGCTTGAAAAACCACAAAAAAGCCCATACCGACGCGGCAGCTCAAGGCAAAAGCCCATCTACCGCGGAAGCCGTGCCGCCCCTGCCCCCAGATGCCCCGCGCACCGGTGTGGAAGTGGTCTCTGTGACCGAACGCGACGGCACGCAATACTACACCCTGCGCGACCTGCGCAACGGCAACGTGGTCAAAAACGTGACCAAATCTTCTGCCCGCCGCCTGTGGCACTATGCCATCAGCCGCTACGCCAAACTACCCGCAGACGTCAGCAAAGCCCGCGGCGTGCATTGGGAAGGCGACCGCGGGGTCCTGCGCAAATACAAGCAGGGCAAAAAATGGCATTATGACCTGGTCCAACGCACGCCTGAGGGCTACCGCTTTTTCTTTGGCGTGACCGAAGAGGGCATTGTTGGCCCGTGGAAAGACGTGGTTGGCCTGGAAGATTGACCATGACCGCCTACACCATCCGCACGTTTCGCTTCCCCGACGACTACGCCGCGGTATATGACCTCTGGGCGCACGCAGGGCCTGGCATCCAACTGCGGGTTTCTGACGAGCCCGAGGAAATTGCCAAAAAGGTTGCCCACGACCCCGACCTGTTCATCGTGGCCGAAACGCCGGAAGGCGAAATCATCGGCGCGGTCATGGCTGGCTTCGATGGCCGCCGCGGCCTGATTTATCACCTGGCCGTGGCCGAACCCCACCGCGGGCAGGGCATTGGCAAGGCGCTGATGGACGAAATCGAAGCCCGTTTGCGCGCCAAAGGCTGCCTGCGGGCTTACCTCATGGTCGTTCCTGGCCACGATGATGTGCTCGCGTTTTACCACAACCTGGGCTGGGAAGACCTGCCCGTCATCACCCTGGCCAAAAACCTCACCGACTAACCAACTCCCACGACTCCCACGACTTCCTTGACTCCCATGACTTCCCCAACTCCCATGCCCCTCCGTATTGCCATCCTCACCGTATCCGACCGCTCAGCCCGTGGCGAGCGGGAAGACCTCTCGGGCCCAGCCCTGGTGCAAGCCGCGCAAGGCTATGGCTGGGACGTGGTTCACACAGCCATTCTGCCCGACGACCTTTCCACCCTGCGCGACACGCTGGCCCGCTGGGCTGACAGCGACGCGTACGACGTCATCCTCACCACCGGCGGCACGGGCTTTGCGCCGCGCGACGTCACGCCCGAAGCGACGTTGGCCGTGGTGGAACGCCAAACCCCAGGGCTGACCGAAGCCATGCGCGCGGCCAGTTTGCAAATCACCCCCCATGCGATGCTTTCCCGCGCGGCTGCAGGCATCCGCGGCGCGACCCTTATCGTCAACCTTCCGGGCAGTCCCAAGGCCGCGGTGGAAAACCTGGCTGTGATTGCACCGGTGTTGCCCCACGCGGTCAGCCTGCTGCGCGGCGACCCCGAGGCCGAAAAAGGACATCGGGCGTAATTCCGAAATTGCGAATTGCGAAATTAGGAATTGCGAAGCGAGGAAACGCAATTCCTAATTCCTAAATCCCTAATTCCTAACTCTTAATTCCTAATTCCTCATTGGAGTATCCCATGGACCTCAACGATTTCACCCGCTTCCCCGAAGTGGACAAAGAAAACATGCTGGCTGAAATTGACGGCCTGCCCGCGCAACTGCAAAGCGCGTGGGAACTCGGCCAGACCTTCCCTATGCCCAAGACTGCAGGCGTGCGGCACGTCATCATTGCGGGCATGGGCGGCTCGGCCATTGGCGCAGACCTGCTCGCGGCCTACGCCGCGCCGCTGGCTTCGGTGCCCATCACTGTGTGGCGCGACTACGACCTGCCCGCGTGGGCGCAGGGCGACGACGTCCTGCTGGTCGCGTCTTCCCACTCGGGCAACACCGAAGAAACCCTGAGCGCGCTTGCCGCCGCGCACGCGCGCGGTTGTCAGGTGCTGGCCGTGACCACTGGCGGTAAGTTGGCCGCCCAAGCCCAGGAAAACGGCCATACTATCTGGCAGTTTGTACATCCGGGGCAACCGCGGGCCGCGGTGGGCTATTCCTTCGGCTTGTTGTTGGCGCTGTTTGCCCGCGCTGGCTGGCTTCCCAACCCCGAAAGCGAATTGCGCCAGGCTGTGGAAGCCATGCAGGCCCAGCAGGCTTCCCTGAAAGCCGAAATTCCCACCCAAGACAACCCAGCCAAGCAATGGGCCTTGCGGCTGGAAGGCAAATGGCCCGCGGTGTTTGGCATTGGCGCGCTGGCGCCCGTGGCGCGGCGCTGGAAAGGGCAAATCAGCGAAATTGCCAAGGCCTGGGCGCAGTTTGAATTCCTGCCCGAAGCCGACCACAACACCCTGGCCGGCCTGCATAACCCCAAGCCCTTGTTGGGGCAAATCGTGGCCATCTTCCTGCGTGGTCAGGGCGAACACCCGCGCAACCAACTGCGGGCCCAGCTCACCAGTGAGGTTTTCCAACAGCACGGCATCGAAACCGCGGTGGTGGACGCGGTTGGCAGTAGCCGCCTGGCCCAACAGTGGACAGCCTTGCATCTGGGCGACTATATTTCCTACTATTTGGCCATGCGCTACGACACCGACCCCACACCGGTTACCGCGATCGAAGGCTTCAAAGCCGCGCTCAAAGCCGCGCAGTAACACTGCGGTGCGGCTTTAGGTTGGCGCAAATCGTCGGCACGGCGCAGCTATCCACTGCCGTTTTTCCCCCCGCCCGCTCGCGTTTGTGGCTATACGAAGTTCGGCGCGACAAAGGATACGGCTGGCCATGCCCTCCAAACTTACCACCGCCAACATTTGACTTTCCGCCGCCTTTCACCTATACTCAAAACAAGCATTCTGCTCTCACTGCCCCGTCGAGGAGGTTGTTATGCCCGACGAAAAACTGGTGGAACCCACCAACGAAAACACGACCAGCACCACCGACGAAACCCCCGAAGCACCACCCCAAGACCTCAGCGCCGACGACGTCCGCGCCTTGTTCAAAGAGCCCCAAGAACCCACCGAAGACCACGGCATGAGCGCGGTCGAACCCATTCTTTCAGACGACGAACTGGATCCTCTGCCGCCTGACGCCGACGGCGGGATGCAGGCCAGCGGCCCTATTTTGCCCGAGGAAAGCATGGCCACGGATCCGCCCCTGCCGCCAAGCTCTTCCACCCAGGGCGCGCCGCTGTTTACAGCCGCGGCTTATCAGGCCCCAGGGCCTGAGCCCAACACCCCCGAGGTAGAAGCTCCGCCCGTGGTAGAACTACCCTCCAACCCCGAACTGGTGGACGAACTCATCACCCATCAATCCCTCAAATCCCTCTGGGAACGCGCCGACCACCTCCAACAGCGCGTCAACCTGGAAATCAACAACGTAGACAAGGCGCGCGAGCTCCTCAATCAAATTCAAGCCGCGCGCAACTACATGCTCGCCGGCCGCGACCACTACGAGGAAGCCGAACGCGCGCTCAACGAAGTGGAATACTGCCTGGAATTCTCCAAGCGAGTGCGGCGGTGGTCTTATTCCGTAGGCTGGAAGCTCCTGGCCTATGAGCTCTTCTGGGCTGTGCTCCTGGGCATTGCCATGTTCGTGGTGCCCATGATGCTCCGCCGTTACGCGCCTTTGTTTGGCTATTCCCTCCAGCCCACCGACGACCTCAACAGCGTGCAATGGCTCATTGACGGCTTCAAGAGCATGTTCTGGGGTGGTTTGGGCGGCATCACCGGCGCGCTGTATGCGCTTTGGCGCCACATCGCCCAAGAGCAAGACTTCGACAAACAATACACCATGTGGTACATCACCAATCCCATCATGGGCATTGCCTTGGGCGCGTTCATCTACATCATCATGCAGGCCGGTCTCATTGCCATGACCGCAGGCACCCAAAGCTCGATGAACTCCGCGGCCCTGGTCTTCGTGCTGGCTTGGCTTTCGGGCTTCCAGCAAAACGTGGCCTACGACATCATCCGCCGCGTGCTCAAAGTGTTCCGCATCAGCGAAAACGAGGGCAAAAGCAACGCGAGCGCCAACGCTTCATCCTAAGCCGCTGCATCCTCACTTTGCAAACCGAGCCCCCTTTTCGGGGGCTCTTTTTTTTACACGGCGCAGGGAAGGCTTAGGCGAGGGTATCTTAAAAACATGCCCAAAATCACTTCCCAACTTAAGCATTACCTGCTATCATGGAAGAAATCCGATCAGGAGAGGGAGAGCCATGACGCAAACCACAGTACGGGAAATCTACCCCAACCTGTATTTATTGCAGGTCGCCGACACGCGCACCCAATATTT
>JAADCW010000229.1 GCA_013154225.1 Chloroflexota bacterium | reverse complement strand
CGTCACCATCATTGATAAAAACATTGACCGCTTGCGCTATTTGGAAGATGTGTTGCACGGCAATTTGACCACGTTGGCTTCCAACCCCCTCAACATTGCCCACGCGGTGCGCGTGGCCGATTTTGTCGTCGGCGCGGTGCTCATCCACGGTGCCCGCGCGCCTCGGTTGGTCACGCGTGAGATGGTCTCCCAAATGAAACCCGGCAGTGTGATTGTGGATGTCGCCATTGACCAGGGCGGCTGTGTGGAGACTTCGCATCCCACCACCCACAGCAACCCCACGTATTTGGTGGACGGCGTGGTGCACTACGGCGTGACCAACATGCCCGGTGCGGTGCCGCGCACATCCACGTATGCGCTTTCCAATGCAACGCTGCCTTACGCGGTGCAGTTGGCCAATTTGGGCTTTGAAGAGGCGGTGCGCCGCAATCCTGCGCTGGCGCGCGGCGTGAACACTTATCAAGGCTATCTGACCTATCCTGCGGTGGCCGACGCGTTCGGCCTTGAATACACCCCGTTGGAGAAGTTATTGGCATGAGCATCAACCCCGATTTTTCGCCGAAAATTTCCCGTCGGGTTGCGGGGCTCAAGCCTTCGGGCTTGCGTAAATTCTTCGACATTATTGCCGAGATGCCCGAGGTGGTTTCGCTGGGCATTGGCGAGCCGGATTTTGATACCCCCGAGGTGATTCGTCGGGCGGGCATTCGGGCGTTGGAAGAGGGCTACACCCACTACACCAGCAACGCGGGGATTACCGCCCTGCGGGAGGCCCTGGTTGCACATTTGGAAGCCCGCTACGGCGTGCGTTATGACCCGGGCAGTGAGATTGTGTTTACGGTGGGGGTGTCGGAAGCCCTCTACCTGGCCATGACCGCCCTGCTCGACCCCGGCGACGAAGTGCTGGTGCCCACGCCGTGTTTTGTTTCTTACCAGCCGGAAGTGGTGCTCGCGGGCGGCGTGGCTGTGGAGGTGCCTCTGCGCGCGGAGGACGATTTCCAGCCCAATGTGGAAATTTTGGCGCAGTATCTGACCCCGCGCACCAAGGCCATTCTCATCAATTACCCCCACAACCCCACGGGTGCGGCCGCAGATCGCGCGGCCATGCAGGCCCTGGCGCAGTTTGCGGCCGAGCACGACCTCATCGTGATTTCCGATGAGATCTACGACCGCTTGGTGTATGGCGTGGAACATGTTTGCTTCCCAGCCCTGGAAGGCGCGTGGGAGCGGACGATTTTGCTGGGTGGTTTTTCCAAAGACTATGCCATGACTGGCTGGCGTTTGGGCTACGCGGCGGCGCCTGCACCTTTGCTTCAGGCCATGCTTCGGGTGCATCAATATACGGTGATGACCGCGCCTACCATGGCACAGGTCGCGGCTATTACTGCGCTCAAGGAAGGGGACGAGGCCGTGGAAGCCATGCGGCAGGCCTACGACCGCCGCCGACGCCTGATTGTGGACGGCCTGCGCAGTATCGGCCTGCCCACGGTGGAGCCTCACGGCGCGTTTTACGCCTTTCCTGATATCCGCAGCACGGGCATTGACGACGACACGTTTGCCTGGCGGCTGTTGGAAGAGGAGCAGGTGGCTGTGGTGCCTGGCTCCGCGTTTGGCGAAGCTGGGGCGGGCTTTGTGCGCTGCTCTTACGCCACATCGGAAGAGAAAATTGAAGAAGCGCTCAATCGCATCGCGCGCTTTGTCCAACGCTTGCGGCAGGCGTGAGGCCGCTCTGCCAAATGCGAGAAAAAAACGGCGGGCTAAATGCCCGCCGTTTTGGTTTAGGGTGTGCGAACCACGTTGGAGAGTTAGACCCAACCTCGCAGTTTCATGGCCTCGGCTACCCGGGCCACTGCGACCATATACGCGGCCAAACGGTTGTGGACGTTTTCCTTCTGCGCCATTTGATGCACCGCGTGGAAGGCTGCGGTCATCTTCTTGTCCAGCCGCTGATGCACGGTTTCCAGATCCCAGTAATAATCGTACGCGTTTTGCACCATCTCAAAGTACGATACCGTGACACCGCCCGCATTGCACAAGAAATCGGGAATGACGTAAGCGCCCTTGTCGTGCAAAATGCGGTCGGCTTCGGGTGTGGTGGGGCCGTTGGCCAGTTCCACAATGACCTTGGCTTTGATGCGGTCGGCGTTTTCTTCGGTGATTTGGTCTTCCAGCGCGGCGGGGATAAGCACGGGCACGTCCAGTTCCAGCAGGTCTTCGTTGGTGATGTTTTCTGCGCCGGGGAAGTTGATCACCGAGCCGGTTTCCTTCTTGTGGGCCATCACGGCCTGGTAGTCCAACCCCTTGGGATTGTAGATGCCGCCTTTGGAGTCGGATACCGCGACCACCTTGAGGTTGAACATTTGCTCGCCCAACAGGTGCGCGAACGAGCCGGCATTGCCATAGCCTTGGATGGCCGTGGCCGCGCCGTCCAGGTTCATCCCCAGCACTTTGGCGGCTTCCCGCAGGGTGTACATACCCCCGCGAGCCGTGGCGTCACCGCGGCCCTGGGAGCCGCCCAGCGGGAGCGGCTTGCCCGTGATCATACCGAATTCATTGTAGCCCTGCATGACCGAGAATTCGTCCATCATCCAGGCCATGATCTGGGGGTTGGTGTACACGTCGGGCGCGGGGACGTCTTTTTCCAGCCCCAGCAGTGCGGTACCAATGGCGCGGATGTAGGCCCGAGCCAGGCGTTCCAGTTCCGCGTTGGAAAGTTTGCGGGGGTCGCAAATCACCCCGCCCTTGGCGCCGCCCAGCGGAATGTCCACCACCGCGGTCTTCCATGTCATCCATGCGGCCAGCGCGCGCACGGTGTCAATGGTTTCCTCGGGGTGGAAGCGGATGCCGCCCTTCGTGGGACCTCGGGAGTTATTGTATTGCACACGGAAGCCGTGGAAGATCTGCACCGAGCCGTCGTCCATGCGCACCGGGAAGGTGACATGGATTTCGCGCATGGGCCAGCGGAGCATTTCGTGGGTCGCGGCGTCGAGCCCCAGTTTTTCCGCGGCTTCGTCTAACTGGGCTTGTGCAATGGCAAACGGGTTGTGCTTGGACATAGGTTCCTCCTTTCCGAATGGGTGTGCGAACCGATGGTCGGGAAGAAAAAACAAACGCCGCTTGCAAAACGCAAGCGGCGTTGTTACCTAAATCCAGCCCCGCATTTCCATGGCCTTGACCACTCGGTCAATGGCCACCATGTAGGCCGCGTCACGGGTGTAAACTTCTTCGTCCAAAGTCATTTGGAGCACGGCCTGGAAGGCTTGGGTCATCTTTTTGTCCAGGCGTTCCAGCACTTCTTCCCGTGTCCAGTAGAAGTTCATGTCGTTTTGGACGCTTTCGAAGTACGACACAGTGACGCCGCCGGCGTTGCAGAGGAAGTCGGGAATCACGAAGATGCCGCGTTCCTGCAACACCGCGTCGGCCTCGGGTGTGGTGGGGCCATTGGCCCCCTCGGCCAAAATTTTGACGCGGTCGCTGATGAGGCGCACGGTTTCTTCGTTGACCTGACCTTCCAATGCTGCGGGGATCAGGACGTCGACATCTTTGGCAATCCAGGCGTTGGCGTCTTCCAACACATATCCCGCGGCTTGGGCTTTGGCTTTGTCAATGGTGCCGTATTGGTCGGTGATGCTCTTCAGGAAGTGGGGGTCAATGCCATCAGGGTGGCTGACGGTGTAGGCGCGCTTGTCATCGCGATCCCAGTAGGACACGCAGGCCACTTTGCCGCCCAGGATTTCGATGAACCCAATGGCCGCGTTTTGGGCGACGTTGCCAAACCCCTGGATGGCCGCGACGGTTTGGGAGGGGTCGAGCCCCAGGTGCTTCATAGCTTCGCGGATGTTGTAAACCACACCAAAGCCCGTGGCTTCGGCCCGCCCCAGAGAGCCGCCGCCGCCCACGGGCTTGCCGGTGATGACGCCGGGCGTGTATTCCCCTACCAGTTTGGAATATTCGTCCATCATCCAGCCCATCATTTGGGGGGTGGTGCCGACGTCGGGCGCGGGCACGTCGATGCGGGGGCCGATGTTGCGCCAAATTTGGTCCACCCACCCACGGCACAGGCGTTCCAGCTCGCCGCGGGAAAGGGTCGCGGGGTCAACAGCCACCCCGCCTTTAGCGCCGCCCAGGGGAATGTCCGCCACTGCGGTTTTCCACGTCATCCACATGGAAAGCGCGCGGATGGTGTCAATGGTTTCAGAGGGGTGGAAGCGGATGCCGCCTTTCGCAGGGCCGCGCGCGTCGTTGTGTTGGACGCGATAGCCAAAGAAGGTGCGAATGTGCCCATTATCGAGCCGCACCGGAATTTGGAAGCGGAACTCTCGCATGGGCCAGCGCAACATCTGGGCCACATCTTCGTTGAGGCCCAGCAAATCGGCAACATGGTCGAATTGCTGTTGCGCCATTTGGAAAGCATTTACGGGTTTGCTCATACCGATGTCTCTCCATTGGTAAAAGATAAACGGGCACCCATCGGGGAGTGCCCGCTTGAACCACAATTATATGGGAAGAATTGCACCACGTCGGCTGGTCATGTGTTTACCCTCGGGGAAAATCCTCCGCCATGTAACCAGAATGTGCTCCAAATTAAGGGTACTCGAAAGTGCCTTTCCCGTCAAGAGGGGAAGGGCGGGAGAACCATGTGGGCAGGCCGTGAAAAGGATAGGGGTAGGTTTTCGTGATTTTCGTTGACACCCTCTTGGATGTTCAGTATAATTGCCAAGCCCCGGCGCAGCGCGCGGGGGCGAAATTTTGTGTTGTCCGTTAACAGGCTGCAAAGGCAGCCCACCCCAACTTCCCCGCCTTGTGGCCCCTTTGCGTGGCGACGGAGGCGGTGAGAAGTGAAGTCGGAGGTTTGTATGCAGTATGCCATCGTTGAAAGCGGCGGCAAGCAATACAAAGCCGTCCCTGGTAGCACCATTGAAGTGGACCGCTTGCCGCACCCCGAAGGCACCCAGATCGAATTGGATCAGGTGCTGTTGGTGGCCGATGGCGACCAGGTTACTGTGGGTACGCCCACGGTGGAAGGCGCCAAAGTGAAGGCCACGGTTGAAAAGCATTTCAAAGGCCGCAAGGTGATCGTGTTCAAATACATCCCTCGCGAGCGCTATCGCCGAAAGCGCGGTCATCGTCAGCAATATACCCGCTTGCGCATTGACGCGATTGAAGCCTGAGTGGAGAGGAGTTGAACTATGGCTCACAAAAAAGGTGGCGGCTCCAGCCGCAATGGTCGCGACAGTCAATCGAAGCGCCTGGGCGTGAAAAAGTTTGGCGGTGAAGTCGTGCGCGCGGGGAACATCCTGGTGCGTCAGCGCGGCACGAAGATCAAGCCCGGTCGCAACGTGGGCGTGGGTGGCGATTACACCCTGTTCGCCCTGGTTGACGGTGTGGTCAAATACGAAACCATCCGTGACGGGCGCAAGCGCGTCAGCGTGGTGCCGTTTTCCGAAAACTAAGCGCCGCAGTTGTCTGCGGTTGAGGAAAGGAAGCAGCGATGAAAAAGGGCATTCATCCCGAATATTACTACGACGCCAAGGTGATTTGTGCTTGTGGCAATACGTGGACGACGGGCGCGACCGTGAAGGTGGTGCACACCGACGTTTGCTACAAGTGCCATCCCTTCTTCACTGGCGAGCAGCGCATTGTGGACACTGAAGGCCAGGTGGAACGCTTCAAGAAACGCCTTCAGCGTTACGAACAATACAAGAAAGAACTCGAGGCCAAGAAAGCCGCTCGGACTTCGCCCGAGCGCCCCTTGTCCGATTTCGGCCTCAGCCAGCGTGCAGTGAGCGCCCTGGCCAAAGCCGGGATCACCACCGCAGGGCAGGTCCTCGAGAAACTGGCTGCCGAGGGTTCCCAGGCTCTGTTGGACATCGAGGGCTTTGGGAGCAAATCGCTCATTGATTTGAAGAAAGCCCTCCGCCGCGAAGGCTACACTTTGCCCGAAGAGCCGGCCAGTTAGCCTCAAGCCTGTTGCAAAAACAAGCCACCGTCGTTAGGCGGTGGCTTTTGTTTTTCCCGTAAAGCGCCGCAAGGCAAAAGGCAGGGCTGAGATCTGGCAAATTTTCCATTGCTTTTGGAGTGGCATAGCCCTTGCACATGAATTCATGCTAAAATTCTTCTAATAACTTTTGTGGTTTTCAAAGGGTTTTATTATGGTCGCCCCAACGCCTGAAAATTTAGAGTGGATTCGGCATATCCATTTGTTTGGCGATTTGTCCGACGACGCGTTGGCTGCCTTTTTGGAACAAATGGAAGCCCACGAATTCCACAAGGGGGATATACTGACCCAAGCCGGTGGGCCAGGGCAGGGGCTTTGTTTCGTGCGCCAGGGCTGGGTGGAACTGCGTCAGCCTGTTGAATACGACGAAGAAATCACCGTGGGGCGGCTGGAGAGCCGAGATTATTTTGGCGAAGACGTGGTGCTCTCCGAAGACCCTTACCCCCATTGCCTTTATACTGTGGTGGCTTTGAGCGATGGGGTGGCCTACTGCTGGCCAGCCGAGGCTGTGGTGGCGGCCATTGCCGAGCATCCCACCATTGCGCAAGCCCTGCATTTAGTGCGCGACAGCCGTCATCGCATTCGCCGCCGCCGTCCCAAGTGGCTGCCGGAAGACGAGGTGGTGTATTTGTTCCTGCGGCGGCACCCCATGGCGCTGTTGACGCGCGAGTTCCCCCTGTTGGCCCCTCTGCTGGGCATTGCGTTGATCCTTTTGGCTGGTGCGGCCTGGAACATCGAGAAACTGATGTGGGCAGGCTTGCTGGCTTTGATTCCTGTGGCGCTGGTGGCATTGTGGCGTTATATTGACTGGTACAACGACTACTGCCTGGTGACCCACAACCGCATTGTGTGGGTTGACAAAGTGCTCTTCCTTTATGAAAGCCGCAACGAAGCGCCGCTTCACGCCATTTTAGCCATCAGCGTGCATACCGATTGGCTGGGGCGCACGGTGGGGTACGGTAACGTTCAGGTGCGCACGTATGGCGGCAAAATCATCATTGAAGAAGTGCCTTATTTTGAAGTTGTGGCCGCGCTGATTGAGGAATATTGGCAGAGGACGCGTAGCCGCACCCGTCGGCAGGAACGCGAGGCCATGGCGCAAGCTATTCGGGAGCGCCTGGGCCTGGCCGAACCTCAAACCGCGAATCAGGGCAGTTCCACAACCCGCATTGTGACACCGTCACAGCCGGCCAAGTTTGTGAACCATCTGGGCGCGCTTTTGCGTCAGCGCATTGAGGAAAACGGCATCATCACCTACCGCAAACACTGGTTTTTGCTGGTGCGCCGCAGTTGGGGCGTTTGGCTGGGGCTGATCATCTGGGTGTTGCTCATTTGGCAAGGTGCGCATTGGGGAGAGGTTGTCTTCGGCCCGGCCTGGTGGGCCACAGGGCGGCGGATTTATATCACAGTGTTGGTGCTGGGGATGTTGGCGTTGATCGGCGGTGCGGTTTATCTGATTTGGGACTGGCGCAACGACGTCTACCAACTCACCCCTGAGCACATTGTGGACGTTTACCGCAAGCCCCTGGGCACGGAAGACAAACAAGCCGCACCGTTGGAGAGCATCGAAAACATGACCTATGAGCGGGTCGGTCTTTTGGGGTGGCTTCTGAATTTTGGCAATGTCCATATTCGTGTAGGTACAACCACCATGGTGTTTGAAGGCGTCAGCCAGCCCGATCGGGTCCAGCAAGACATCTTCCGCTATATTGAAAACCGCCGCCGTCAGCGTCGGGAAGCAGAAGAACGCCAGGAAAAAGAGCGTTTGCTGGAGTGGCTGAGGGTGTATCACGAGGTGATCCAAGAGGAAGAGCAACAGCGTCCTGATGGCTGGGGGAGAAGTGGGGTATAATACCTCCACCGCATTAAAGGAGGTTTCCCAATGGCCATTCGGGAAATAGTGACCGTGCCGCATCCTGTGTTGCGGCGTCGGGCAACAAAAGTGCAAGACTTTGGCCCTGAATTACAAAAACTCATTGACGATATGATCGAAACCATGCGGGCCGCGCCGGGTGTTGGCTTGGCCGCGCCGCAGGTTAACGTTTCGCAGCGGGTGATCGTGGTGGAATATGGCGACGAGGAAGAAGGCATCCCTCACCGCCTTTATGCAGTGGTTAATCCTGAGATCGTGGCTGTTTCAAAAGAAACAGAAATTGGCACCGAAGGTTGCCTTTCCATCCCTGGCATCATTGGCGACGTGGAACGGGCTTATGCCATCGAAGTGCGGGGCTTTGACCGCCACGGCAAACCCTTCCGTATGCGCCCTTATGGCTGGCTGGCACGCATTTTCCAACACGAAATTGACCATCTCAACGGCGTGCTGTTTACCGACCGCGCTATTCGGGTAGAGCGTGTGACGCCCGAATTGGCCGCGGAGATGGACCGCGTGTAGATTGCTTACCATTTTCCCCGAAGCCGACGCTGCCATGGGGTTCCCGTGGCAGCCTTTGCTTAAAAGCCCATGCGCCTGAAACGCCTTTCGCTTCAAAACTTCCGCAATTATGTCCGTCTCGATGAGGATTTGCCCGCGGGCACCATCGTTTTGGTGGGCGCCAACGCCCAAGGCAAGACCAACTTGTTGGAGGCGGTGTATTATCTCGCGACGTTTGCTTCCTTCCACGCCCGCCACGATAGGGAATTGGTCAACTTCGACGCGCAGCAATGGGGCTATCCGGCTGTGGCGCGGATTGTGGCCGAATTCCAGCGGGAAGGCGAAGCCCGCTCGCGCGTGATGGAAGTGCGCTTGATTTTAGAAGCCAACGGCAACGGCGGCGTGCGCTTGCGCCGAGAAGTGCTTTTGGATGGCCTCAAGAAAAAACTCACCGAGGCTTTAGGCGTGTTCAACGCGGTGCTGTTTTTGCCGCAGATGACTCAGATTGTCACTGGCGCGCCCGAACTCCGCCGCCGTTATCTCAACCAGGCGCTTTCGCAAGTGGAACCCGCGTATGCGCGTACCCTGGCCGAATACAACCAAACCCTGACGCGCAGAAACGCTTTGCTCAAATTGCTCAACGAACAAGGGGGAGATCCCGCCCAATTGGACTTTTGGGATGAGAAAATTGCCCAACTGGGGGCAGTACTGATTTCCCATCGTGCCAAAGCCCTTTACGAATGGGAACGCTTCGCGCGCGTGGTACACTGGAAACTCACCCGCAAGCAGGAGAACCTGCGTTTGCGCTATGTGCCGGCATATAACCCCTTGGCCGGGCAACTGCTTCAGCCCGACAACGCGACTTTGGCCAGGTTTTCGGAAGATGCGCTTCGGGAAGGCTTGCGGGAGGCGCTTCTGCGCCAACGGGGAGAAGCAATTGCCCGCGGGGTAACCACCATCGGCCCACATCGGGATGACTTCCGCTTCCTGGATGGCAAACTGGACTTGGGCGTGTATGGCTCGCGTGGGCAGGTGCGCACGGTGATGCTTTCGCTCAAAATGGCAGAGGCCGAATGGTTGGAAGCCCGCACTGGCCGAAAACCCGTGTTGCTGTTGGATGAAATGCTGGCCGAGTTAGACCAGGCGCGACGCAGTGACCTCCAGGCTCATCTGGCTCAAAGCGAGCAGGTGTTGTTGACCACCACCGATATGTCGTTGTTTGATCCTGCTTTCATTCAACAGAGCACTGTCTGGCATTTGGAACAAGGGCGTATTGTCCCGCCTGACCAAGCCTGACCGCGTTGCCCAATTGGGAGGGACCCAATGTTCACCAAACGCTGGCTTTATGTCGTTGTCGTTGCCGCGTTGCTGTTGGCGGCTTGCACCATGCCGGTAACCCCCATGCCGCTGACGGAACCCGCGGGCACCATGCCCGCCCAAGGGGGTACAGCCACATGGACGCCTTTTGTGCCCATAACAGCCACCGCCGGCGCTACCACAGAAGCGGCACCTACGGCCTCGGCCATGCCGCCAACCATGACGCTGGCCCCTACGATGGCGTTCACCGCCACATTGCCCCCGGCGGCCACCCAGCCGCCTCCTCCGCCGCCCACAGCCACATGGACGCCCAGGCCGCCCACCGCCACCACGGTGTGGGTGCCTTCTCCCACGTCGCCGCCCGCACCCACTGCCACCCCGGTGCGTCCCACGGCCACATCGGTTCCCCCTACCGCCACCAGCGTGCCCCCTACGGCTACCGCGGTGCCGCCAACCGCCACGTGGACGCCCGTGCCGCCCACGGCAACTTCCTCCGCGTGCGATTACAGCCTCAACACTTCCTTTGAGGCCCAACTGCTCAGCCTGATCAACCAAGAGCGTCAAAACAACGGCATTGCCCCCCTGAGCACAGACTCGCGGTTGGTCAATGCCGCCCGCGCGCACAGTCAGGATATGGGATGCAACGCCTTCTTCTCCCATACCGGCTCGGATGGCTCCAGTCCCTTTGACCGCATCCTGGCCTTTGGCTACACCTATTCAGCCGCGGCCGAAAACATCTACGCGGGCAGTGGCTCCTACAATTCGCCCACCGCGGCTTTCAATGCCTGGATGGCCAGCGATGGGCACCGTGAAAATATGCTCAACCCCGCGTATGTGGACGTCGGTATCGGCTATGTTTACGTGCCCGGCAGTCCTTACGGCGGCTACTTTACCGCAGATTTTGGGCATCCGTAAAACCGCATTTGCGCGACACACAGGCGGGCAGCAATGCTGTCCGCCTTGTTTTTTTAATCATCTCTTTAGTCAAGGTTGAGTGTAGTTGTGTGGTTTAGCGTGCAAGAGGGGAGTATAGTAGGCGCAGCGAGCATTTATCCTACTTCCAAGAGGTTCACCGGTGCCTGTGATTCACTGTGTGGGTTTGAATCATCGTACAGCCGACGTGGCCCTGCGCGAGCGTTTGGCTTTTTCTGAGGAAGACATTCGGGCTGCATTGGCTCGGTTGGGATGTGGCACTAACGGTAGCCGCCCAACCGACATTGCCGAAATGGTCATCCTTTCCACCTGCAACCGAACCGAGATTTATGCGGTTGCCCCTCGCGAAGCCTTCCCGGTGTTGGAAGGCTTTATCGCGGATGCCAAAGGGATGCCATTGGAAGAATTTCAGCACGCCCTGTACCGCTACCGTGACGAGGAAGCCGTGCATCATCTCTTCCGTGTTGCCGCGGGGCTGGATTCCCTGGTGTTGGGCGAACCCCAGATTTTGGGGCAGGTCACCCGCGCGTGGGAACTCGCCCGCGGGCAGGGCACGGTGCGCGCGGTGCTGGGACGGCTGTTCCAGGCCGCGGTACATACGGGCAAACGCGCCCGCACCGAAACAGGCATTGGCCATAACCCCGCGTCGGTGGCTTCTGTGGCCGTGCATTTGGCCGCCAAAACCGTGGGCGATTTATCCAAGGCGCGCGTGTTAGTGCTCGGCGCGGGCGAAATGGCCGAACAAGCGGTAGAAGCCCTGCGGCGGCGGGGCGCCAGCCGCATTCGGGTGATGAACCGCACCCTGAGCAAAGCCGAAGGGCTGGCTTCCCGTTGGGGCGGTGAGGCCACCACGTTCGAGCATTTGGTGCCTTCGCTGGCCTGGGCTGACATTGTGATTGCCTCCACTGGCGCGCCCCACACCCTGGTGCATCGCCGACACGTGCAGGAAGCCATGCGTGCTCGGCCGGAACGCCCGCTGGTTATCCTCGATATTGCGCTGCCCCGCGATGTGGACGCGGACGTGGCCGAGGTGGATGGCGTGCAGCTTTACGACCTGGATGCGTTGGAGCACCACCTCCACGACGCGCTGGCCGCCCGGCAGGCCGCGGTGCCCCAGGTAGAGGCCATCATCGCGGAAGAAGTGGAAGCCTTCATGGCTTACCTGCGCACCCTGGAAGTCGCACCCCTGATTCGGGATCTGCGCGCCCAGGCCGAGGAAATCCGCCAGGCTGAACTGGAGAAAACCCTGCGCAAAATGCCCCATCTTTCTGAGGAAGACCAGGCCAAACTGGACGCGTTGACCCGTGCCATTGTCAACAAATTACTGCATAGCCCCACGGTGGAACTCAAAGAGGCTGCCCAAGGCCCTCGAGCCGCAGAAACTGCTGCAGTGGCCCGCCGCCTTTTTGGCATTTCCACCAACTGACCACCCGACGATCTGACTACCCGACTACCTGACCATGCGACTCATTTTCGCCACCCGACCCTCTGCCTTGGCCCGCTGGCAAACCCAGTGGGTGATTCGGGCTTTAGAAGCCGCACATCCTGGCTTGACCTGCCAGGAAGAGGTCATCGTGACCCACGGCGACCGTGTGCTTGACAAACCCCTGCCGGAGATCGGCGGCAAGGGGCTGTTCACGCAGGAACTGGAAGCCGCTCTGCTCAATGGCCGTGTGGATGCCGCGGTGCATTCCCTTAAAGATTTGCCCACCGAAATGCCGCCTGGCTTGACCGTAGGCGCGATCCCGCAGCGCGCGGAAGTGCGCGACGCGCTGGTGTCCGCGCAGGGCTACACCCTGGAAACCTTGCCCCAGGCCGCGGTGGTGGGCACTTCCAGCCTGCGTCGGGCCGCGCAACTGCTGGCTGCGCGTCCTGACCTGCAGATTCGCCCTCTGCGCGGCAATGTGGATACCCGCGTGCGCAAGGCTCTGGAAGGCCAATACGACGCGGTGGTGTTGGCTGGGGCTGGGCTGACGCGTTTGAGCCTGACAGCGCACGTCAGCCAATGGCTTCCTTTGGATGTGATGCTGCCCGCACCCGGCCAGGGCGCGCTGGCTGTGCAATGCCGGTCTGACGACGCCGAAACGCTGCGCCTTTTGGCCGCGATAGAGCATCCTGCCACGCGCGCCGCTGTGGATGCTGAGCGCGCCTTTTTGGAAGCCCTCGGCGGTGGCTGCGCGGTGCCTGTCGCGGCTTATGCAGAAGCCTTGCCGCAGGGCGCGCTGCGTTTGACCGGCTTTGTAGGCGCACCCGATGGTAGTGGCCATTGGCGGGGCAGCCTCACGGGCGAGTCTGCCCGTGCCCTGGGGCAAGCCTTGGCCCAAAAGGCCATTGCCGAAGGCGCGCGGCAGTGGTTGCGATGATCTGGAGTTTGGTGCTGTCATGCCTTTGACTTACCCAGACACCCCGACGGTGCTCATCACCCGCCCGGCGCACCAGGCCGGGCCTCTGGCCGCGTTGCTGGAAGCCCGCGGCTTTCGGCCTGTGCGCTTCCCTACCATTGCCATTCGTGCCATAACGCCTAATCCGGCTTTGGATGCGGCGCTCCGCCATTTGGACGAATATGCTTGGGTGGTGCTGACCAGCGTCAATGGCGTGCGCATTGTGTGGGA
>JAADCW010000071.1 GCA_013154225.1 Chloroflexota bacterium | reverse complement strand
CTCCTCTCCCTCTGGGAGAGGAGGGGCGCTCGTGTGCCTCAAAACCAGACGGGCTGGCAATAACATCGATTTGTGTCAGGTAATCAGAAAATTCTTTCTTCTCCCCCAGGGGAATGCGCCTGCGGGGAGCGACGCGAAGGCGTGAGGGCGAAAGAACGATTTTGGTTTGCGTTTTACCCAAACCCCTCTCCCAGCGGGAGAGGGGTTTTTTCTGTGGCATGATGCTTGGAAACGAGCTCCACGAGGAATTTTCGGATAGATGCTTACCGTGCGTGGGAAGTGGTCATTTTGAGGATTTTGCCCTCGGGCGTTGCCAGCACGCGCACCCTGCGGTTCAGGATGTGGCCGTCGGGGGTGCGGGCTTGCGAGCGATAGACCAGTTGGATGACCTCGCCACGGCGGCGCACCGAGGGTTTGGTGCCGCGCATTTCGGGGAATTTACGAAACACCCGACGGTTGACTTTTTCCAGGGCTTGCTTTTCCATGCGCGGTTCACCTTGAGGGAGGGGAAGGAACAGCGGTTCGCGTTAGGCCGCGGTGGAGCGCAGTCGGCGGCGGAGGAAGGCCGGCAGTTCCAGGTCGTTGGCCACTTCAGCCGAGGGCGGCGGTGCAGGTACACGCCGCGGCGCGGCAGGTGCGGGGTTGGCCGCGGCTGGGTGTGCGGCCGCGGTGGCGGGTTCCCGCCGCACTTTGCGCACCTGGGGCTGGGGCATGCCTTCCCACGGTTGGGCGCCCACGCCGGTGATGAGCAAAATCACCTGCGCGCGGCCCTCGAAGGCCGGATCGGTGTTGAAGCCCCAGATCACGTCTGCATCTTCGGGCAGGTGGCTGTGGAGGGATTCCATACCTTCCACCACCTCCCAGAGGGTGAGGTCTTCGCCGCCCACAAAGTTGGCCAGCACGCCGGTGGCGCCTTCCAGGGAGACGTCGCCCAGCAGAGGGTTGTTGAGCGCGGATTGGATGGCTTCTGCAACCCGGTTTTCGCCTTTGCCCACGCCCATGGAAATCAGCGCGCCGCCGCCCGAGGCCATTAGCCGCCGGACGTCGTTGAAATCGCGGTTGATGACGCCGGTTTGGGTGATCACGTCGGTGATGCCTTGAATGGCGCGGCGGAGCACCTCGTCGGCCAGGCGGAACGCGCCTTCCAGAGAGAGGTTTTTGGGCGCAACTTCCAGCAAGCGGTCGTTGGGCACGACCACCAGGGTGTCGGTGTGCGGCATCAAGCGCCGCAGGCCCTCTTCGGCGTTGCGCCGGCGGGTGGTGCCTTCAAAGGAAAAAGGCATGGTGACCACGGAAACCGTCACCGCGCCCAGGGAACGAGCGACTTCTGCGGCCACCGCGATCGCGCCGGTGCCGGTGCCGCCGCCCATGCCTGCGGTCAGGAAGACCATGTCCGCGCCTGCCAGCGCGGCCGCCAGGGCCTCGCGGCTTTCTTCCGCGGCTTTCAAGCCCACGGTCGGATCGCCGCCCGCGCCGTGGCCGCCTGTGAGCCGCGGCCCAAGTTGTACTTTGATGGGCGCAGGGTTCATCCGCAGCACCTGATCGTCGGTGTTTGCCGCAATGAATTCGACCCCTTGCACCCCAAATTCAATCATGCGGGCGATGGTGTTGGAGCCGCCGCCGCCCAGCCCGATGACTTTGATGGTGGTTTTTGGAAAACGTAAGTCCGCTCCCATGATGCCCTCCCGGGAAAATTCAGTGAGTTGGTTGAGATGATGCAACTTCTGTGCCAGCGACGGGAATCCAGCGAATGGGTTTGGCCGCAGTCCGAAGCGCGGCCAGGGTTTGCGGGGGATAGTCTTTGGTTTGCCCCAACACGATGATTTGATCGGCCTGGAGGGCTTCGGCCACGTGGAAGCCCACAGTGGCACTGCCGCTTTGCAACCAGGGCAGCGCGGCGCTGAGATAGTGCGGCGGCACGCCCTGCTCAAACCGCGGCAGGAGGATGTAGGTGTGCCCGGTGGCCGCAAAGTCGGTGGGGAAGCCGTGCGCGGCATGGGTTTCGGGACGCAGGGCGTCAATGATGGGGCGGGCTTTGCCTTCGGGGCTGATCCAGGCGGCTTGGGCTTCGGGATGGGTTGCTGGAGCAGTAAGCACCCAAAAAGCGCCGCCCATGATGTTTTCGGGCAGGTTGTTTTCCCAGAAGCGGTCTGCAATGGCCTGGTTTTTGGAGGTGACTTCTTCGTCGGGTTCGCGGCCGTAGCGGCTTCCCATGCCCAGCAAAAAGATGGAGGGCACATGCCCCAGCGCGGCGCGGGCTTCTGCAGTGTACCAATCGAAAATGTGGAAGCCGCGGTGGTCTTGGCTTTCGGGCGGGGTGTGATACGGTTGGGCCTGAGGCCAGATTTCCGGCCCACCCGCGCCCCAATCCAATGGTTTGCCTTCGCTCCATGCCAGCGCGCTGAGCACAATGTGTTCGGCCAAGTCAGGTGCACGGCGCTTGAGCCCCTCTAACGCGGCGCGCAGGAAGGCTAAATCCCAGTAATCGCCGCCGGGCTCCAAGGGCGGGAAGAGGGGGGTGAGCCCTTCGGCCAATGCGGCTTCGGCCAGGGGCTGGAATGCGTCTAGGAAGCGCCCTGGCAGGTCGGGCTTGGCCCAGGCGCGGCCCCAAACCTCGCGGCGGTTGGGGCGGTCGAACAGGGCCACATACCGCACGCCCCAGCGGGCGTAGGCCCTTAGCAGAGGCTGCACTTCAGCCAGGGGCACGTCCAGCGGCGGCGCCAGATGGATGAGGGGCTGGATGTCGGCTTCCAGCAGGCCAGTGACAAAATCTTCGGGCACGGCGCGGCTGGCGGTACTGCGCAGCACCAGCCAGCCTGCACCAATGGTTTGCAAAATGGGCAGGTAGGCTTCTAAATCAGCCTGGCGGTAAGGCCCCGCGTCAGGACTGTAATAGAGGCCGTAGCGGCGAGGAGGGGCTTGGTTTTCGGTCATACGAGGCTCCCAAAGGCAAAAGGTGTATGCTCATCAAGTGCAAGAGTTGTGCCGATTGGAAGCGGGAGAAAAGAGAAGGGGCTGGGGAATCGTCTGCGCCGAGCGGGGCGGAGGTGCGAGGGTGTTTCACCTCATGCCAGCCGCTTTCCCGGCGGGCTTTTTCGTGGCGTGATCGTTGGAAACGACATTCAGAGCAATGCTTAGTCCTTTTGGGGGAGTATCTCAGCGGCTTGAACCGTGTTTACTGTGCCGCGCGCGCATTTTTTATCCCCCTGGAGGCCAAGGGGTGATAAAATAAACCCTATGAATAAGCCCACCTTTTCTGTGGTTGCACCGGTTTACAATGAGCGTGAAAGCCTGCCGGAACTGTATCGGCGGGTCAAGGCCGTGATGGATGGCTTGGGTGAGCCGTGGGAACTGGTTTTGGTGGACGATGGCTCCACCGATGGCTCCACAGATGTCATTCGTGAGTTGCACGCGCAGGATCCTGAGCACGTCCGTCCGGTGATTTTTGCCCGCAATTTTGGGCATCAGATTGCCGTGACCGCGGGCATGGACTACGCTCGTGGGGACGCGGTCATTTTGATGGACGCGGATTTGCAGGATCCGCCTGAGGTCATTCCCGAGTTGGTAGCCAAGTGGCGGGAGGGGTATCAGGTGGTGTATGCGGTGCGCGCGGCGCGCGAAGGCGAAACGTGGTTCAAGAAGGCCACCGCGGCGCTGTTTTACCGCTTGATTTACCGCATCACCGACGTCAAAATTCCCCTCGATACCGGCGATTTCCGCCTAATGGACCGCCGCGTGGTGGATGTGCTGCGCCAAATGCCCGAACATCACCGCTTCATCCGAGGTATGGTGTCGTGGGTCGGGTTCAAGCAAATTGGCGTACCTTACAAACGGGCACCGCGATTTGCGGGCGAAACCAAATATCCCCTGCGCAAGATGCTCAAATTTGCCCTGGATGCCATTACGGGCTTTTCGTATTTTCCCCTGCAGTTGGCCACTTATCTCGGTTTTCTTTCGGCTGGTTTGAGCATTGTGGCCATTCCCCTGGTGATCCTGCTGCGGCTGACAGGGTCTCAGGCATTCTACGGGCAAGCCACCACTTTGATCGCCGTGCTTTTCCTGGGCGGCGTGCAGTTGATTTCCCTGGGTATTTTGGGCGAATACGTAGGGCGTTTGTACGACGAGGCTAAAGGACGCCCCCTCTACGTGGTGGCCGAAGCCCCCGACGATCAGCCTTCTTCCTGACCTTGGAGCAGTAAAGGCGCGGTTGCGCTTATCATTTTTTGTGCGTAAGGAGCAAAGCGATGACGTACCCTGAGTTGGACTTTTCCATTCACGAAGAGGGGTTGAAGCACGCGGTGGAGCGTGCGCGGGAACGGGATATCATCATCCCGACCTTTGAACAGATGAAGGATCCGAGCAAAATTCCTGCCGAGATCCGCGAAGAACTTCATAATATTGGCTTGTGGGATTTGCATCCCCGCAACTTGTTCCGCATTACCTGGCACAACGAGCCCAAGCCTTTTGGCGGCGACTTTGGCCCGGTCAACATCATTGAGTTCCCCGAAAGCCTGACCGGCACGCCTGCGCGCATCATCGCGTTGGTGGGTAAATGGTTCCCCACGGGCGCACACAAAGTGGGCGCGACTTTTGGGTGCTTGGTGCCTCGCCTGGTCACCGGGCAGTTTGACCCCACCATCCATCAGGCTGTGTGGCCTTCCACGGGCAACTACTGCCGCGGTGGTGCGTACGACTCCAACCTCTTGGCCTGCGAATCCATCGCAATTTTGCCTGAGGGCATGAGCCAAGAGCGCTTTGAGTGGCTTTCTAAGGTCGCTGGCGAAGTGATCAAGACCCCCGGTAGCGAGAGCAACGTCAAAGAAATCTTCGACAAGGTTTGGGAACTCCGCCGCACCCGCGACAACATTTTCGTCTTCAACCAGTTTGAGGAATTTGGCAACTACCTGTGGCACTACGAAATCACCGGCCACGCGATGCAGGAAGTGTTGGAGCGCGTCATGGGGCCGCAGGACGAATATCGGGGCGTGGCCCTGACCACCGGCTCCGCGGGCACCATTGCGTGCGGTGATTACATGAAGCAAATCTTCCCCAGCAGCAAGATTGCCGCGGGCGAAGCCTTGCAGTGCCCCACCTTGCTGGAGAACGGCTTTGGTGCTCACCGCATTGAGGGCATCGGCGACAAGCACGTGCCTTGGATCCACAACGTCAAGAACACCGACATGATCATTGACATTGACGACGACGCAGTGGTCAGCCTGGCCCGCTTGTTCAACGAGCCTGCTGGGCGGGCTTACCTGGTCAAGCAGGGCGTGCCCGAATCCCTGGTTTCGCAGTTGGACCTGCTCGGCTTCTCCGGCATTGCCAACCTGCTGATGAGCATCAAGTTCGCCAAGTACTACGAACTGGGCGAACACGACGTGGTGCTCACCGTGCTGACCGACTCCATGGAGCTCTACCAGAGCCGCCTGCGCGAAATGCACGAAGCCCACGGCGAATACACCGAAGAGGACGCCGCGGTGGACTACGCTCGCTATCTCCAGGGCGCGGATCTGGCCAACCTGTTGGAACTGCGCTACACCGACCGCCGCCGCATCCACAACCTCAAGTACTTCACCTGGGTGGAACAGCAGGGTAAGGAAGCCGACGAACTGCGCGCCCAGTGGTACGATCGCGATTACTGGAAGCGCATCCAGGAAGTCGTGCCTAAGATTGACGAACTGATCAAGGAATTCAACGCGCGAGTGTTGAAGGGCTAAAAAGCCTTCGTGACCGCAAACACCCCTCTCCGGCTTGGCGCCCGCTGGGCTGGAGAGGGGTGTTCAAGTCATGGGCAAGGGGTAACAGCAAACAGCATTTTGCAAGGGACGCGGCATGTGGAATTTGCGACTGCTTTCGGATAGGGCGCTGGTACGGCAGGCAGGGGAACGCACTTTCTATCGGGGGAAACTGTATGCACAACAAGGGCGTGTGGAAGTTGTCCAAATCGGGCAAGGCGAAGCGCGCTTTGTTGTGGAAGGCACCGACTTCTATTCGGTTTATTTAGAGCAATTTGAAGACGAATTGATTTACGATTGCACGTGCCCTGTGGGACGCCGAGGGGATTTTTGCAAACACTGTGTGGCCGCGGCTTTGGTTTTGCGCGAAACCCTTGCCCAGGATGAAACCGTACAAATGCAAGCCCCCTGGCGCTGGAAAGTGCAGGAAATCCTCAAACTTTCCGACGCGCCGCGGGCCTCTTCCGCTGCCGGGCAGGAAGAATATTTGCTGATTTTCGTTTTGGACGAAAGCCCGGATCCGGATATGGATTTGCTGCGTGCTTCGTATGGCTATGGGCGTTATGGGCATGGGCCTGAAGCCCGCGGCAGTGGATGGGATGTAGTGCCGTTTTGGGTATCGCTACGGCGGTTGCGCAAGGCCAACCTGCTGCCCGAAGACGCGCCCTTGCCGCAAACGCCCGAAGCCTGGCGGGCGTGGATTAGCGAGCACGCCTGGGAACTGCGGCGCTTATTCCACCGCCGCAAACCCCCAGTGGGTTCGCGGGCCATCAATTTGCCTTCCGAAAGCCTGCATATTGCCCGCTGGCTGACCGAGACCATGCGGCGGGGGTATTACCGTTCCGATGAGCAATTGGCCGAATTGTTGGCCTTGTTGGCCGCATGGCAAGCGCCCCTCTATCGTTTTTTGGATACCCTGGAAACGCCCTTGCAGTTGATTACCCAAGACGTGGAGCCTGGACTTTCCCTTACCCGGCGGGAAGACGGCTTGCTTTTACGGGCGTATCTTCGGGTGGGCGAACAAACCCTTGCCATCCAGGCCGCGGAGGTCATCACCTCGAACCCCACGTGGCTTTTGATCAACGACAGAATTTTGGCCCGCCTGCCCGCGCCAGCCTCGCGAGCGTGGCTGGCCGCGCTGGAAGCGCCTCTGCACATTCCCCAAGAGGATGAGGAGGAATTCCGCGACCGCTATTTGCCCCGTTTGCTGCAAAAATGGGGGCGGCCGTTGGACGGCGGCGTGGTGCAGTATGAGCACGTGGAAGGCTTGGCCCCGCGCCCGCGGCTGTATTTGGAAGAGACTTCACGGGGTATGTTGGCGGCACAATTGCGCTTTGCCTATGGTGATTACGAAGTGCCCTACGCGCCCCAAGCCCAGGCCACCGAGATTTTGGAAGACCCGCAAAACCCCTGGAAGTTCATCGTGCTCCATCGCGATCTCAAGGCCGAGGAGGCCTGGTATCGTGAGGCCACTACATCCAAGTATGGCTTGAAGCGGGGACCTCGCCAATCGCCTGAACTTTTGCTGTTGAGGGCGCGCGTTTCGCCGGTGGATTTTTTATTGGATCGGGTGCCCAAACTGGCTGAGGCAGGCTTCGAGATTTTTGGTGAAGAGAAACTCAAAAAAGTGCGGGTCAACCGTCATCGGCCTACCCTTTCGGTGAACATTACTTCGGGCATTGATTGGTTCGACGTCCAGGCGGTGGTCAAGTTTGGCGATCAGGCAGTCCCTTTGGCTGAAATCAAGCGTGCCCTTCGCAAAAAGCGGCGCTATGTCAAACTGGCCGACGGCTCCATTGGCCGTTTGCCCGAAGAATGGCTGATGCGCTACAAGCGTTTGTTTGGCCTGGCCGCGGAAACCCACGACGAAACCAACACCCTGCGCTTTGCGGATTTCCACGCCACCATGCTGGAGGCGTTGGCTGAGGAAGCCGAGCAGGCCCAGGCCGATGCGGCCTTCCGAGAACGGGTGGCGCGGCTCAAGGATTTTCGCGGCATTGCCGAGCGCCCCTTGCCGCGCGGCCTGCGGGGCGAATTGCGACCTTATCAGGTCGCGGGCTATCATTGGCTGCATTTTTTGCACGATTATGGCTTTGGCGGCATTTTGGCCGACGATATGGGCTTGGGGAAAACCGTGCAGGTGTTGGCGTTTTTGCTTTCACTGCGGGAAAACGGCCACGCGCAGGCTCCCGACCTCATTGTGGTGCCGCGGTCGCTGTTGGTCAACTGGCAGAGAGAGGTGGAAAAATTTACTCCCGGCCTCAAGGTGCTGACCTATTTCGGCCCTCAGCGCCCCGATACCGCGACGTTTGCCGATTACGACCTGGTGCTGACCACTTACGGCGTGATGCGGGTGGACAACGAGAAACTGCGCGCTTACCCGTTCCACTACGTTGTGCTGGATGAATCGCAGGCCATCAAAAACCCCCTGGCAAAAACCGCCCGTGCTGCCCGCCGCCTCAAAAGCGATCATCGCCTGGCCATGACCGGCACCCCCGTAGAAAACAACACGTTTGAACTTTGGGCACAGTTTGCCTTTGTGATGCCGGGCCTGTTGGGAAGTTTGGATTACTTCAAAGAGGAATTTGTCAAACCCATTGAAAAAGGCCAGGATGAGCGGATGGCAGAAACCCTGCGGCGGTTGGTTTATCCCTTCATTCTGCGGCGCACGAAGGAGCAAGTTGCCCCTGAATTGCCGCCCCGCACTGAACGGGTCATCTACTGCCCTATGGAGCCTGCCCAGCGGCGTTTTTACCTCAAACTGCGGGATTATTACCGCGATCAACTGTTGGGCCTGCTGGAAACCGAAGGCTTGAACAAGAGCCGCATGAAGATTTTGGAAGGCTTGCTACGGCTGCGGCAGGCCAGCATTCACCCCAAACTGGTGGACCCTGATTTCCGTGGGGAATCGGGCAAAATGGAAGTGCTGCTCGACACCCTGGAAACCCTGCGCAGTGAAGGGCACAAGGCGCTGGTATTTTCGCAGTTTGTGGAAGTGCTCAAAATCGTGCGGTCCGAACTCGAAGCGCGCGGCATCCCTTACGCGTATTTGGATGGCAGCACCCGCGACCGCCAAACCCAGGTGGACCGCTTCCAAGAAGACCCCACAGTGCCCTTCTTCCTCATCAGCCTCAAAGCCGGTGGTTTAGGGCTCAATCTGACCGCGGCCGATTATGTGATTCACATTGATCCCTGGTGGAACCCCGCGGTGGAGCGTCAGGCTTCTGACCGCACCCACCGCATTGGGCAAGACAAACCCGTTTTCATTTTCAAGCTCATTACCCGCGAAAGCGTGGAAGAGAAAATTTTGCAACTGCAAGAGCAGAAAAAAGCCTTGGTGGAAAAACTCATCACCACCGAAAGCGGCTTTTTGAAAGAACTGACAGCGGAGGATATTGAAATTTTGTTTAGTTAGGGGGTGTTGCGATGACCGCGTTGCCGCATCCAACCGATTTGGTGCTGGTGGCCTTTTTGCCGCATCCGCGCGATTTGGAAATTGCCCGGGTGTTGGGATGGTATCGCATTCCCCTGGCCACCGCGCCCAAAGTGGTGGCCGTGGACTGGCTGGCGTTTTATCAGCCAGCCGCTTTTGGGGAAGGCCACAAATGGCAAATCGAGTGGATTGCTCCGGTGGAAGGCCACGAACTCACCACCCGCGCGGCGCTTTTTCGCGATGAGCCCAACCACCCTCGGGCCCACGAAACCTACTACAAAATCCAACTGGGACCGTTGCAACGCTTGCCGCGCCCCATCAAAGCCGGCCGATGGAAGCGGGTCACCTTCCTGTACACCACAGGCGAGCGTCTGCTGGCCGCGCAAACCCTGCACGATTTGGTGGTGGATGGCGAAGAGCGCCGTTGGCTTTGGCGTGCTCTGCGGGAGCGCGGCGCCCAGCCCTACCGCGCCGTGCCTCAGGAAGATGCCATCCCGCCGGAAATTTTGGCCTTGCTTGCTTTGTCCTGGCCAAAGGGGAACCAAGACGCCTGAGTTTGGCGGTTTTGGTCGGGGTTGGAGGCGTTATTCCCCGGGCTGGTTGGGCTGGGTTGTGTGCAAGAATGCGCGCACGCGGGCCGCGTCTTCGGGCGTAATCAGATGGGCCTGGCGCCAAAAGTCGAGCAGTTCACTGAGGGTAAACACCGCGTGCAGGCGCAGGCCGTGGGCGGCCAAATCTTCCCGCGCACCAGATTGTCGGTCAATGAGCACCACCACATCGCGCGTTTTGAGCCCCGCCGCGGCCAATTTTTCCGCGGCTTCCAGTTTGCTCCCGCCGGTGGTGGCCAAATCGTCCAGAATCACCGCGGTTTTCCCGGCCTGGAAAACCCCTTCCACCGCGGCGCGCGTGCCATAGGCTTTGGTTTCTTTGCGGGGGTAGATGAGGGGAAAGCCGGTTTGCAGCGCCACCGCGGTGCCGATGGGCAGGGCTGCGTAAGGCAGCGCGGCCAGATAGTCGAAGGCCAGAGGGCGTAAGAGGTCGGCGTACAGTGTGGCTACATCGGCCAGCAGTTGGGGGAAGGAGGCCAGCCGCCGCAAGTCAATGTAAATGGGCGACTGCAAGCCCGATTTGAGGGTAAAGGTGCCAAATCGTACACATCCGGAAGTGACCAAAGCGCGCGCCACAGCTGCACGCTGAGGTTGGGTGGGCGCGATTTCTGCCGCGTGGGTGCGCGTCTCTTGCCAGGCCAAAGCAGCAATGCGTGTTTTGAGGTTGCGCGCGGCTTGGGCTGGGTTATCCGCGCGGCTGATGCCTCGGGAAACAGCAATCAGCATTCCCAGGCCGTCGCGGCGCAGGCCGGCTTCCAACGCGGCCTGCAGATCGCCGCCTTGCGCACCCACGCCGGGCGCGAGAAACCAGAGCGAAGGCGCGGCCAGACGCACCCGGCGGAGGGCTTGGGGATGGGTTGCTCCCACCACCAGCCCGACGTTGTCGGCGGTGTTCCATTTTTGGGCCTGCTGGGCAACCCGTTCGTAAAGGGTGATGCCAGGGGCTATGTGCAGATCTTGGAAATCGGCACTGCCGGGGTTGGAGGTTTTTGCCAGCAGGAAGACGCCCTTGGCTGGGTCTTCCAGGAAAGGGAGCACCGCGTCGTGCCCCAGGTAGGGATTGACGGTGAGCGCGTCGGCCTGGAGGCGCTGAAACGCGGCCTGGGCGTATGCGCGGGCCGTGGAGGCAATGTCCCCGCGTTTGGCATCCAGAATAACGGGCACGTGGTGGGCGTGCGCCGCCGCGATGACGTCTTCCAGGGCTTGCCAGCCTGGGGCACCGTAGATTTCAAAAAAGGCCGCGTTGGGTTTGAAGGCCAGGGCATGGGCCGCGGTGGCTTCGATGAGGCGCAGGCAAAAATCGCGGGCCGCGTCGGCAGTGGGGCGAGGCAGGTCTTGCGGGTGAGGGTCAAGCCCTACGCAGAGCAGGGTGTGGGCTTCGCGGGCGCGGGCTTCCAGCAGGGAGAAAAAGGTGGACATGGCTCTCTCCGTAGGGTGACATACGAAGGGCGCGTGACCGAGGCCACGCGCCCTTTTTGCGGGACGAAAGGGTGGTTAGGGCGCCAGCACTGTGAAGTTGTCGAAGAGGATGTCGGTGCCGGGCGTGTCGAACGTGCCGGCCATCAGGCCCACGTCGCCCGCGGCGGGCGCGGGGTCTTGGGCTTCCATGATTTTCTTGCCATTGACAAACAAGGCCAGGTTGGGGCCTACGCATTCCGCACGGATTTGGTAGGTGATGCCTTCGCCGGTGGGCAAGGCATCCACGGGCACCATTTGTCCTTCGGGGTTGAGCAAGTTTTGCGAGCCGTCTTCCATTTTACCAATGGCTGCGTAGCCATCGCTGCTGATGACGAAGAAAACATAGTTGTCCACGCCTTGATAGCGGCACATGACCCCAAAGTCGTTGTCGTCAGGGCCGTCGTTTTTGTAGGCCTGCACTTCAATGATCACATCTGCAGGGAAAGACGTGTTGGGATTGGCCCACAGGTCAATGTTGGATTCCAAGACCAGAATACGGTATTGCCCGTTGTAGTAATCGGTGGTGCCGCTGGCGTCGTTACGATGATCCCAACCGCTGTCAGGGTTGGAGAAGTCGTCAAAGAAGAGCGCGTTTGCAGCAGGCGGTTTGCCGGCATCGGTGTTACTATCCCCAAGAAGATTGCTTAGCCCGGGCAGACTGCAGGTGCATGCAATCGCGCTCAAGGCTAAAAGCAGGAGCACAGTGGTGATTACACGCTTGTTCATTCAATTCTCCTTAAATTTTTAAAACTTCGCAGGGGGAGTAAGGTAAGCGTATTGTAGCATACCCTGCCCAAAGCAGGTCGGGGAAGAGGGCAAGTTCAAGGGAAGGTGACGTTTCACACTTGCTCCTTCGCGGGGGCTGCATGGTATAATGTGCCCGATTCTCCCATCCCTTTGCAACCTTTTGCCGGAGGCCAGCATGGACTTTGCCCTTACCCAAGAACACAAAATGGTACAGCAAATGGTGCGAGATTTTGCCCAAAAAGAGGCTGTACCGGTCATTCGAGAATACGACCGCAAGCACGAGCCCGCGCCCCTTATTCCCCGCATGGCTGAACTGGGAATTTTAGGCGTGGGCGTTCCGGTTAAATACGGGGGGCAAGGGCTGGATTACATTTCGTTAGGCCTGGTATGTGAAGAGTTGGAAGCCGCGGATTCCACCCTGCGGGTGGTCATGTCGGTGCACATGGGGCTTTGCGCCCAGACCATCTACCACTGGGGCACGGAAGAGCAAAAAGAGAAGTTTTTGGTGCCCTTGGCTAAGGGTGAGAAAATCGGTTGTGGGGCTTTCACCGAACCCGGTCACGGTTCGGATTTTGCCCACATTCAAATGACCGGCCGCCGCGAGGGCGATTATTACATCCTCAACGGCGAAAAGATGTGGATTTCCCTGGCTACTTTGGCCGATTATGCCATTGTGACCGTGCGCACCAACCCTGAAGCCGAAAAACCCCACAAGGGGCTTTCGACCTTCATCGTTGACCTGCATTCCCCCGGCATCAAGCGGGGCGACATCAAAGGCAAACTCGGCGTGCGCGCGGGTTCCACAGGGTGGATTGCGTTCCAGGATGTGAAGGTGCCGGTGGAAAACCGCCTGGGTGAGGATGGCGAAGGCTTCAAGATCACCATGAGCGCGTTTGACCGTGGGCGCTACACCGTGGCCGCGGGCGCGACCGGCCTCATTCGGGCTTCGCTGGAAGCCAGCGTGCGCTATGCCCGCGAGCGTGAGACCTTTGGCGTGCCCATTGCACAGCACCAACTTATCAAGCAAAAGATTGCCAACATGGCACGCGATTATGAAATGGCGCGCTTGCTCTATTTGGAAACCGGCTGGCTGATGAATCAGGGTCAGCGTTTCACCCGGATGGCATCCATGGCCAAGTGGTTCGCGACCGAAGCGTCGTTCCGCGCGGCCAGCGACGCGGTGCAAATCCACGGCGCTTATGGCTTCAGCGACGAATACGATGTGGAGCGCTACCTGCGCAACGGCCGCGGCGCGATGATTTACGAGGGCAGCAGCGAGATTCACACCCTCATCCAGGCAGATTACGCCCTTGGTTACCGCAAGGACAAGCCGCTCCGCCTGGAGTTGCCGCCCTACGACCCTGAAACCTGGCAATAAGTGATGCTCAGAACCCGGAAGGCCGCGCCTTTCGGGTTCGTTCTACTCCCTTTCGCACTGAACCCTTTTGGATGGAGGAGGTGTAATTTGAAGATCGTGGTTTTCGTCAAAGTCACGCCCGACACCGCGGCCACCGTCAAGGTGGACGATGCCGGGAACGTGACCTGGGGCGATGCGCCTTTGGTGCTCAACCCCTGGGATGAGTACG
>JAADCW010000016.1 GCA_013154225.1 Chloroflexota bacterium | reverse complement strand
ACGAACGTCAGCCCCATGGCGCTGAGCACGCCCCAAGCGCCGTTGGGGAAGGGGCTGGGATCGCGCAGGAAGTGGTCAGGCCAGTTGGGGATGTTCATCATGGCCTTGATGCCGAAACCGACCAGGGTGAGCAGGACGATGATTTTGAACACCGTCACAATGTTGCCCACTGTGCCGGTTTCCGAAGCACCTTTGAGGTTGATGTACATGAAGAGCGCCACTACAACCAGCGCACTGACCTTGATGGCAATGTCTTCCGCACTCAGGCCCAGGAAAATGGGCGTTTGGCTGAAGTGAATGTCAGCCAGTTTGAGCAATTCGATGAAAAACGTGCCGAAAATGACCGCATAAAGGCTGCAGGCCACCGAGTGGCTAAACCATGAAATCCAACCCGCGAAAAAGCCCCAAAAGCGGGAAAGACCGTGGCGTACCCAAAGGTAACCGCCGCCCGCTTCGGGGATGGCAGCCCCTAATTCGGCGTACGTCAGCCCTGTGAGGCTGGTGATGATGCCGTTGAGGAAAAAGGCGACCAGCAAGCCCACGGGGCCTGCTTCCCCGGCTGCGATACCGGTAAGACCGAAAATACCGGCGCCGATCATCGCCCCCACGCCGATCATGGTCACGTCCAACAGCCCCATGCCACGGCTGAGGGTTACTGACATCCGACGAGAATGGGCCATAGAAACACCACCTGCTGGCAAAAAGATTGAAGGCGCCACAGCGCGGCGCCTTACACCAAGGCCAACTTTATTGTACCAAATTTTGTGCATGCCCTGGCTTACGAATGGGTTGCAATTGCCTTGAGCGCTTGATGTGGCGCCGCCCGGCAAGCAAAAACCCGCCTTGCGGCGGGCGTGATGCCTGTGCCCCCAACGGGATTTGAACCCGTGTCGCGGGCTTGAAAGGCCCGTGTCCTAGGCCAGGCTAGACGATGGGGGCAAGCGGGCAAAATTTTACCAGGGGTTGGGGTGAGGGTCAAGTTTTTGTTCACAAATTGTTGCGGGTTGGGGCAAAATTTGTAATTCCATTGCTGCGTTGTGGTTTTCGCGCCTGTGCTACAATAACCGCGTTGGCATCCCTTTCCTTCAGGAGCAACAATGAGCGCGCGAGAAGCCCTTTCTGAGAAGCGTCCGCTGCCCGATCATGGCCCCTGCTTTGTGTGTGGGCACAGCAACCCACACAGCATTGGGGTGCAATGGTTTGTGCTTCCCGATGGCCGCATCACCGCGCAGGTGACGTTTTCCGAAGCCCAACAAGGCCCCCCAGGTTTCGCTCACGGCGGTGCTTCAGCCGCGGTGTTGGACGAGGCCATGGGCGCGGCGGTGTGGTCTGCAGGGCATACGGTGGTGGCTGTCAACCTCAACGTGGATTATCACTTGCCAGTGCCTTTAGGCGTGCCGGTGCAGGTGGAAGCCCGTATTACCGGGCAAGAAGGCAAGGCTCTGCACACCCAGGCCGAACTCCGCTTGCCCGATGGGCAGGTGGCTGTTTCGGCGCGGGGCATTTATGTGGAAGCACCGCACTTGTTCGATGAAGAGGTCATTCGTTCTTGGCTTGGTGGGCAGGATGAAAGCCCATCCCAAAGCTCCTGAGCAAGAATGATATTGTCGGGAACACGCGGTTTAGGCATGTGTCGCTTATTGCGTAAACCCTTGTTTTGACGTCGCAAGCCCCCGCCGAGAGGCAGGGGCTTGGTATTTTGCAGGGGGCGCGGTTTGTTATTTGCCGTAACTTTCGCGGACGGCGTGGAGTTTAGCCACAGCCTCGGGGGGCAATTTGCTGGGTTCGCGCACCATATAGGCCCACAAAAGAGTCTTGGCAGTGTGTTCCAGCACTTCAAGGCGAGTGGCGGCTTCGTCAATGGTACGGCCTACAGTGAGGGAACCATGCCGCGCCAACAAAATAACGTCGTGTTTCTCGATCCAGGGTGCGATGGCCGCCTGATTTTCAGGCGTGGAGGGGGTGGCGTAATCGGTGGTGGGTACCTCGCCCAACAAGAGTACGGCTTCGGGCAAAATGGCTTCGGTGAGGGAAATGCCAGCCAGCGTGAGCGCCACCGACGCAGGGGGATGCGCATGCACAACCGCGTGCACATCAGGCCGACGGCGATAGACTTCCAAGTGCATGGGCAATTCCGACGTGGGTTTGTATCCGCGGATGCCCTGCAGCACCTCGCCTTCCAGGTTGACCACGAGCAATTCTTCGGGCTGTAAGCGCCCTTTGGGGACAGCAGAAGGCACGACGAGCACGCGTTCGGCATCCAGGCGGGCAGAAAGGTTGCCCGAGGGCCCTGGAAGCAGACCTTGCGCGTCTAATCGCCGAGCGGCTTCGACCAGTTCCCGTCGTAAAACCAGGGGGTCTGTCATGTTGTTCTCCTACCAGTAGGTTCTTTGGCGTGGACGAAAATATCAATTTTTCGTCGGTTGACCAACATGCCGGGCGCTTCAACCCGCAGGTTAGGGAAGAGCACGGCTTGGAGGACGCCGTCGTAAAAAGCCAGGAAATCGCTGGTGCCTTTGACCAGAATAGCAGCCGGGTCGAAATGCCCAGTCCAATTGAAAAGCCCTTCAAACTCAAAAACTTGCGACACGGCAACCACATGATACTGCAGGGTGCGGCTGAAGCCCCCGCGTACCAGCGCCAGCGGCCCCAGATCCTCGCGGGTGGGCACGCACACGGCATGGATGCCGCGCTTGGTGAGTTCGACGAATTCGTAGCGTGCCGCCAGTTTTGTGGGCATGTGAAGGCGGGCCAAGGTGGCTTCGTGGACACGCATATAGGAGGTGGTTTCGTCGTTGAGCAAACCCACCAGCCCTGTATTGCCCACCTGCACCTTACCAACCACCCGATAACTCGCGGTATAGACGTCAACGGCAACCAATCGGTTGGTTAGGGCCATGGTTCTCTCCTCGCTATTCTTTGGATGGCGCGCGGGACGGAGAAGATGGCGGCGACGGGTGCCGCCGTGGACGATGCTGCATTGGTGGAGAGAGCAGGGTATAAAGCCAACTTAAGGCACGTTCGTCGTACTCTACATATCCGCAGATGTCGCAGACCCAGGCTGGGAATTTGGGCACCGCGATGAGTTCGTCCCCCAAGCGGGTAAAATAGGTCAATTCGCGCGGGCGAAGCACGCCAGCGTGACATTTAGGGCAGGGATAAGTCGGTTCGGAGTTCATAGGGCATTCGTGTCCCAGCACGTAGATGCTTGCCAGGTAAAGTATATCATGAATGCGCCGACGCGGGGTGTAGCGTTGGCGGCCGCGCGTCCACCGCGGCAATGGCCTGCGGTGGCAAGATTTTTTGTCGTGGAGGCTTTTCAAGGCTTCTCCGCTTCGTCAGCCGCAGCGTTTTGTGATATTATCGAGGCATGGCTGACACTCACGCATATCGTTTTGTTTTACTACGTCACGGCGAATCAGAAGGCAACGTCCAGGGCGTTCATCAAGGCCAGGCAGATTTTCCACTTACCCCACGTGGCCGTGCCCAGGCCCGCCAATTGGCCGAGGCATGGGCGGCGCGAGGGGTTACTTTTCGCACCATCTTTTCCAGCCCCTTGGCCCGGGCTGCAGAAACCGCGCGGATCGTGGCCGAGGTTTTGGGGATTGAGCAAATCGTGTTTGATCCCATTTGGAAAGAGCGAGACAAAGGCCAACTGACGGGCCTGCCTTTTGGAGCAAACGTGCCTGGAAGTAGTCCAACTTCGCTCTTTTACCCGGTGGGCACAACGGGCGAGAGCCTTTGGGAGGTGCATCGGCGGGCGACCGAGGCTGTTCAGCGCCTTTTGGAAAACCCTCCTGGGCAATATCTGGTGGTTTCCCACGGTGGTTTTATGAATTTGGTCATCCATGCGATGTTGGGGATCGCCCCTCAGCCGTATCCTCACGCGCCAAGTTTTCGGCTGCCCAACACGGCTTATATTGCTATGGAATACCGGCCTGCAACGCATCGCTGGTTGGTTTTAGGTTTGTGTCACCGTTCGTCCGAAGCCGCTTTCCCTTGCGTGTAGGAGGCAAACAATGCGGGTGCTCATTGTGGGGGCTGGCGCCATAGGCACGTGCGTGGGTGTGAGTTTGGCGCATAGCGGGCAAGAGGTGACCTTTTTGCTGCGCTCCCCCAGTGCTGCTTACATTCGTTCCAATGGGATGCGTCTCGTCAAGGAAAACGGCGAGGTCTTGCGCTTACCCCATCCTTCCATTGCTGAAACGCCAGAAGAGGCCTTGCATCAGGGCCCTTACGACGTGGCTGTTTTGGCGTTGAAAACCTATCACACGGATGCGTTTCTGGAGAGCATTGCGCCCTATCGCCGTGAATTTCCCCCGGTGCTGTGTTTGCAAAATGGCGTGGAATCTGAGAGCAAACTGGCCAAGGTTTTGGGCGCGGAACGCGTGTTGGCTGGTTCGGTGACCACCGCGGTTTCTCGCAAGGCTGTTGGGGATGCGGTGGTGGAGCGCCAACGCGGGGTAGGCATTGCCAAAGGGCACCCCTTAGTGCCTGCGCTGTATGTGGCTTTTCAGGATGCCGGTTTGGTGCCGCGTTTGTATCAAAACGCCGCGGCCATGAAATGGTCTAAACTGTTGACCAATTTGCTGGGCAATGCCACTTCGGCGATTCTGGACATGCCCCCCGCACAAATTTTTGCGCATCCGGGCTTGGCGCGGCTGGAAATCGTGCAATTGCGGGAAGCCCTGGCCGTGATGGATGCGCTGCATTTGCCTGTGGTGGATTTGCCAGGTGTATCGGTGCGAGCGCTGGCCTGGGGGGCAAAATATTTGCCGCTGATGGTGGCCCGCCCGGTGCTCCAAAAAGCGGTTGGCAAAGGTCGAGGCGCGAAGATGCCTTCGTTTCACATTGACCTTTACGGCGGCCGAGGACGCACTGAGGTGGACGCACTTCACGGCGCGGTGGCCCGCTTTGGCCGCCGCCTGCACGTGCCCACGCCAACAAACCAAATGCTTGCCAGCACGCTGGAAGCCCTCACTCAGGCCGAAATTCCCCTGGACGCCTTTCGGCATAAGCCCGAAGCCCTCCTGGCCGTGTGGGAAGCCGCGGTCAAAGCCGTGCCCGGTGCGTCGTATTGAACCTTGCGTTGCTTGTATCAAACCTGAGTTTCGGATAAGGAAAAACCATCGCGTTGAGCGAAGATTGCGAAGCAATCGTAGTCGAAACACAGAAAGGCACTTTTTGGCGCTTCGACGGCCCCCTGCTCGCTCCGTTCAGTGCGAGGCCCTGTAAGGCTTGTCCGCACTTCATCTTATAAAACCAAAACAGCCATCGCCTTTCAGCAATGGCTGTTTTTCTTTTGAGAAAATTTGGCTGGTAGCAGGCCCCATCAAGCCGCTGACGATGACGAGGTTTCTTCCTTCTCTTGTTGTTGCTCTTTGGGTGCAGGGTGCTCAATTAGGGTGCGCAGCGCATGTACCGCGTCGGCTTCTGCAACGATGGTCAAGCGGTCGCCGGCCTGCAGACGCGTATCGCCGTGGGGGATCAGTAATTCGGGCCCGCGCTGGACCCGCACCAACACCGCACCTTCAGGCCACGGCACTTCGGCCACGGTTTTGCCATCCGCAGGCGCACCGGGCACCACCGTCATTTCCAGCACCGGCGCCTCGGTAAGTGCTTCCAGCCGCACTTGCTCCCCGCGGTGCCGCAAGGCTGTGCGCCGCGCCAGGGCCAGTTCATATGCCCGGATAATCGAAGCGCGGTTGATCCAGCCCAGCAATTTGTCGGGCGAAGCCGGATCCACCACGGGAAGGCGGCCAATGTCGTGTACGCTCATCCGATGCAGGGCTTCCTTGACGCTTTCGTCGGGGTAGGCCACCACCAGGTGTCGCTGGCACACCTCGCCCGCGGTGCGGTGGACGTTTTCGGGGTCTTCTTCCAACGCTCTTTGGACGTCTTGCAGCGTAATGATACCAATGAGTTTGCCTTCGTCGTCCACCACTGGCAAGCCGTGGGTGTGGAATTGGTCGAACATCGCGGCCACTGTTACCAAAGGCATATCGTAGCGGATGGTCGCGGGCAATTGTTCCATGATTTCGCGCACTTTGATGGATTCCAGCACGTCCACGTCGCGCCCACGTTCCAGCCGCAGGCCGTCGCGTGCCAGGCCCAGCGTGTAAACCGATTCCGGAAGGAAGTATTGGCTTACCAACATGCTGACGGTTACGGCAAACATTAGCGGCACCACGATGTGGTAGTCGTCGGTCATTTCAAACAGGAGCATAATGGCTGTTACTGGCGCACGCACTGCACCTGCCAGCACCGCGGCCATGCCCACCAGGGCAAAGGCAGAGGGTTCCAAGTTCATGTTGGGGAAAAGGTGGGCCATGCCTACACCGTAAGCGCCGCCCAAGGCCGCGCCTAAAAAGAGGGAAGGCGCAAACACGCCGCCGATGAAGCCTGCACCAAGGCTTAGGGCAGTGGCCGCAATTTTGATGAACACCAGGGAGAGCAAAAGTACGAATTGCAAATTATGGCCGGCCAGAATTTCACCTACGGCTTCGTAACTATCGCCCAGGATTTGTGGGAAGAACAAGCCAATGATGCCGACCAGCAAACCCACTAGGGTAGGGAGAAGCCATTTGGGTAGTTTGACTTTTTCATGGAAGAAATCGTGAGCGCCGTAAATGGCTTTAATGTAGAGCAACGAAATGGGCGCGGCAACCAGCCCTAAGCCCAAATAAAAGGGAAGTTCTTCAGGCCCACGATAGGCATATAAGGGTACGGGAAAAGCCGGCATAGGGCCAACGAGGGCTCGAGTGAGCACCGCGGCCATGACCGCGCTAAGCACAATCATGCTAAATGAGGCTGTGAAAAATTCCCCTGAGATAATCTCAACCGCGAAGAACACGCCAGCAATGGGCGCATTGAAGGCCGTAGCAATGCCTGCTGCAACGCCTGCCCCTACGAAGACACGGGTGCGGCTGTCCGACATGCGGAGTTTTTGGCCAAACATGGAGCCAATGCTGGCACCAATTTGCACGCTGGGGTCTTCTGGGCCTACGGACGCGCCTACGCCCAACGAAAGCGCGGAAACGAAGACCTTGAGCGGCGTTTGTTTGTAGCGCAGGCGCCCCCCGGCCAGCGCGACGGCTTCCATAACCGAGGCTACACCATGCCGTTTTTCTTCGCTCAACCACCACGTGCGAATCAGGCCCACCAGCAGACCACCTGCCGCGGGAATGAGCGCCAGGGTCCAATGCCCCCAATGAGCTGTCATCCACGAGCCGCCTATGCCCCAAAACAGCGTGTGGATCCAGTGGATGGTCTGCTTGAAGAGCAAGACCCCCGCGGCGCTTAGCAGGCCGATAATGGTCGCACCCAAGGCCTGCATCAGGTCTGCATAGGGCGGCGGCAAGACACCACGCTCGCGCCAATGGTTTGCCATGCCATTGAGCATGTTGGACTCCTTGGCCGAGATTAATCTTTTTCTCATAAACCGTTTTCAAATTATACCCCTTCCCCAAAAAGCGCGCCAATTGACGCCAGGGATGATTTTTGAAACTTATGACAAACCACACCGCCAACTGAAAAGATTTACTGTATAATGGGGAGAGGAGGCGTACATGGGCACGGCTGAGGTCTTTCAGGAACAATTGAAGCAAACATGTCGCCTGACTGGCACCCGCTGGGCAGCGTGGGTTGCGCTTGTTCGGAGCGAATGGCAAATCAAAGAGCAGGTAGGGTTGACTGCGCGGCGTCGCGATGCCTTGAGCGCTTGCTTGGAACAGCCCACGTGGCGTTCATGGTTGGGCGGTGCGGTGGCCAATGGCCGTGTGCGCAGTCGTCGCGTGCCTTCTGAGGCGCGCAAGGCTTTGGGCGAGCGGGTGTATGCGTTCCCAAACCAACAACGTCGTGGGGTTTTGCTGGTTGGTGGGGAAGCCTTGGATGCTACCGCTCGCCAATTTTTTAGGATTTTGTCTTTAAGCGGCCCCACGGTAGATGCAGCAGTGGAAAGCACGCAGAGCGCGGGCTGTCGCTTGATTGGCAAACTTTCGGGGGCCTGGTATCGCCCTGAAGAAGCGGCCACAGAGATTTTGCAGACCATTGCAGAGGAAATCCCAGCCCAGCGGATGTATTTGGCCTTGCGGGAAGGCCGGACGCTGCGGATGTTGGCTGCCCTGGGCGATCAGGCCGAGCGTTTGCAGGCCGCTGAAGTGGGGTTAGAGCAAGTGCCGGATTTGCGCCCGCTATGGCGCGGCGACGCGCTCTTGACGCTGGAAAAGGAGCCCTGGCCAGACATTCCCACGCCTCAACCCTGGACATGGGTGGGCGTGCCCCTGATGCACGGCAAGCGCGCTTTGGGCGTGCTCGCGTTGGGAAACCCCGAACAACCTTTGGGCGCGTGGCAGCGGGACTTCCTGAAGCGGGTTGCCCGCTGGAGCGTTTGGCTGTTGGAAAGTGCGCTGGCGTTTGACGAAGCCAGCAAGCACCTGCACCGCAAAGCCGTGCTGAACGACGTGTTGCTGGCCGTCGTTTCCAGCGACGACGTGGAAGAAGCCGTCCACAACGCCACCCGACACCTGCGCCGTGTGTTGCATGCAGATGCCGCAATGGTGTTATTGCCCAAGGCCGATAACACGTTAGAGCCTATTGGCGTTTCGCCCGCGGATCTGCCCCATGTGCGTTTGCCCATGAGCGAAAGCCTCTGCGGCTATGTTTTTGAAACAGGCCAGGCCGTACGGGTGGGCGACGTGCGTGAAGCTCCGCGCTATTATCCCACTTTGCCCGACATTCAATCCGAAGTGTGCGTACCTTTGCGCACCCGCCACGGCGTGATTGGCGTAGTCAACCTGGAAAGCCGCCGCCCCGACGCCTTTGACGAGGACGATGAGCAGTTGCTCACCCTGGTGGCAGGGCATTTGGCCTTGTTGCTGGAAACTGTGCGCCTGCGGGTGGAAATGGAAGCCCGGGCTCAGCGGATGGAACTGGTGCATCGGGTGGTGATGGAAGTTGTCGGCTTGTTGGATGAAGAAAGTATTGTCCAAACCGCGGCGCACCATATTGCTGAGCACTTTGGCTTTGAAGTCACGATGGTGGTGTTGATGGATGAAAAGCAGCAGGTGCGGGTGCGAGGGGTAGGGGGCAAAAAAGCGGCTTTGGCTTCCTCTTACTGCCAGGAAACGTGCCCCCAAAACGGCGTCATTGCCCATGTGATGCATACCGGCGAAACCGCGCTCATCCACGATACCGCGGCTTCCCCCCTCTACCGCTCCCTGCCTGGCTTTGAGGCTGGCTCGGAATTGTGCGTGCCCCTGTATTCCCACAACGACGACCAGCGGGTGATTGGCGTTATCAACGTCGAGCGGGGCGTCAAGCACGCTTTTAGCGAAGGCGACAAATTAGCCCTGGAGGCCATCGCAGGCGTGCTTTCGGCTGTGCTTTCCAACGCACGGCGGTATCACCGCCTGAACGTCACCGTGCAGCACCTGGACGCGGCCCGCGCCACAGCCTTGGACATCATCGCCGATCTGGAAATGGACACCCTGCTTCAACGGATTGTCCATCGGGTGAAGGAACTTTTGAAAGCCCGCGGCGCGGAAATTGGCCTGCTCGATGCGGAAAATCAGGTGGTGCGCATTGTGGCTTCCGAAAATCCGTGGCGTGATTACACCGGCCATCAACTGCCTTTGGGGGAGGGCATTGCCGGTTGGGTTGTGGCCACGGGTGAAACTCTGGCTGTGGAAGACTACAACGCCCTGCCTCGGCGTTCTTCGATCTATCCGGCGGCTTTTCGCGCGGTGGTGTGTGTGCCGCTGAAATTCCGTGACGAGGTTTTGGGGGTGCTCACGGTGTACGACAGCCGCGAAGGGCGGGTGTTCGACGATGACGAAGTTGCCCTGCTGGAACTGCTGGCCCCGCAGGTAGCCATTGCCATCCGCAACGCAATGCTCTACCAGGAACTGACCGCGCGCATGGAAGCCCAGGCCAAGGCTGAGCGAGAAATGATTCGCTCCGCCCGCTTGGCCGCGGTGGGCGAATTGGCCGCGGCTGTGGCCCATGAGTTGAACAATCCCCTCACCACGGTCACTGGTTTTGTGGAATTGGCCCTGGAAGACGCCCCCCCTGATTCTTCCCTGGCCGAAGATTTGGCGCTGGCCCTGGAAGAAGCCCACCGGGCCCGCAACATCGTGCGCCGGTTGCTGGATTTTGCCCGCCGCAGCGAGCCTGTGCGCATCGCCACCGACATCAACGACCTGCTTCACGAGACCCTGGCTTTGGTCAAGCATTTGATGGCAACTTCAGGGGTTACCCTGAAACTGGATTTGGCCGAAGAATTGCCCTTGGTGTACGTGGACCGCAGCGAGATGAAGCAGGTATTCCTCAATTTGATCACCAACGCACTGCAAACCATGCCCCACGGCGGCGTGTTGCGCATTCGCACATTTGTCGAAGAAGGCGAGGAGCAGGCTTGGGTTGTGGTTCAGGTGGAAGATACGGGTGAAGGCATGACGCCCGAACAGCAGATGCGGGTCTTCGACCCCTTCTTCTCCCTCAAACAACCTGGGCCCTCGTTGGGCCTTTCCGCCAGTTACAGCATTGTGCAGAAACACGGCGGCGTGTTGGACGTCCAGAGCGAGAAAGATAAAGGCTCGGTGTTTACCGTGCGTTTGCCGATCGATTAGATGCAGCATTCACGAAGGTGACAATGAAGCGACGTGTTGTAGTCGTGGATGAAGAAAAAGGCATTGTGCGTTTGTGCCAGCGTTTGTTGGAGCGCGCGGGCTTTGAGGTCATCCCTTTTACCCAGTCTTTTGAGGCTTTGGAGTATCTGCAACAGCATACGGTAGATGTGTTGTTGGTGGACGCTCAGACGCCAGAGATGGACGGGTTTGTGCTGATGGAGCGGGCGCGTGCGCATCAGCCCAGCCTGGCCGTGGTGGTGATGAGCGGTTACGCCATGGTTGAGATGGCTGTGGAAGCTCTCTACCGTGGTGCGGACGGCCTGGTGCTCAAGCCCTTTGGCTCTGGCGAACTGGTTGAGAGCATTTGGCGCGCTTTGGCTAACCGTCGGCGGCAGGAGCGCATTGCGCGGCTGGCCGCACTGCGTCCATTGTTTGACGTGGCCGAAGCCCTGTTGGGCGAAACCCGCCTGGAGCCCTTGAAAGCCCTCATCGTGCGGAAGGTGGCCGAGGTGCTTCCCAGCGGCGTGGTGGGGTTGTATGCTTGGGATGGCCAGGAAGGTCAACTGCTGGCTTCGCAAGGCGATGCGCCGCCCCCAGATTCCCCCCTGTTGCAGCAGGCTTTGGAAAGCGACGCGGCCTGGATGCTCTCGACAGACACCCCTGGCAAGGAAGACGCCAAGCACCTGCTCCACGCACAGCGTTGGCACAGCGTTTTGGTTTCGCCAGTAACCCGCGAAGCACGGCGCTATGCTGTTTTGGTTGCCCGCTACCATCCCCCCTCATTTCGCGAAGCCGACGCCGCGGCCTTGGGTATCTTGGCCCGTTTGGGCGCGGCCGCACTGGAAAATGCCCGGCTTTACGAAGACCTGCGGGAATCCCTGGCCCAATTGGAGCGTTCCCAGCGCGCCCTGGCGCATGCGGAGAAGATGGCCGCAGTGGGGCGGCTTACCGCATCTATGGCGCATGAGGTCAACAATCCCCTGCAGGCTGTGCGCAACAGCCTTTACCTGGCTTCGCACCCCGGCGTAGATGACGACCGCCGCGGCAAATATCTTGCAGCAGCCCAAGAAGAAGTGGAACGCCTGGTCGTTTTGGTGCGCCGCATGTTGGATTTTTATCGCCCGGGCAACGTGGAACTCCAACTGACCGAACTCAAACCTTTGGTCAACCGGGTTTTGGCTCTGATGGAAGAGCAGCTTTCTCGCCAGGGCATCACAGTGGAGACCGATTTGCCCGACGATTTACCCCCTGTGCCCGCGGTGGAAGACCAGCTTCAGCAGGTGCTTTTGAACCTGATCATCAATGCCATGGAAGCCATGCCCGACGGCGGCAAGCTCTATGTGCTGGCTTGGGCTGAAGACGACCATGTGGTTTTGGCTGTGGAAGACACCGGCCCTGGTATCCCGCCGCACATGCGGGAACAAATTTTTGAGCCCTTGGTCAGCACCAAGCCTCAGGGCACGGGCTTGGGCTTGACGGTAAGTTATGGTATCATCTCTGCTCATGGAGGTCAATTTATTGTGGCGGAACCGCGTCGCGGCAGCGGTGCCGCGTTCCACATCGTCCTACCGCGGGAACATCGCTCGCAGCATCAACAAGAACAGAGTAAGGGGAGGTTACCGTGACGGCATCAGGACGTATTTTAGTTGTAGATGACGAAGCCAGCGCCCGTTATACCCTCAGCGAAATTTTGCGGTTGGAAGGCTACGAAGTGGATGACGCTTCCAACGGTAAATTGGCGCTTCAACGGCTGGCGCAGAAGGATTATGACGTTGTCTTGTTGGATATTATCATGCCGGAGATGTCGGGGCTGGAGGTGCTTGCACAGTTGAGCAGCGTTGCTCCGGAAGTGGAGGTCATTTTGCTGACCGCTCACAGTTCGGTGGAATCAGCCATCGCGGCCTTACGGCATGGCGCGGCCGATTATCTCCTCAAGCCAGCCAACCCTAAGGAAATTTTGCAGGCTGTGGGCAAAGCCCTCAATCGCCGCCGCCAGCGCGAGCGCCAGCGGATGCTCTTGCAGCAATTAGAGCAGTCGGTCCAACAGCTCAAAACCTGGGAAAGCGAAGGAGAAGCCGCAACCCAGCCTTTGGAAAACAGCATCGCGCTGCCCAATGGCGCCGGGGTAGATTTGACCCGCCGCCGCTTGTATTACGCGGGCGAAGAAATCTCCCTTTCTCCCGCTGAGGCACGCCTTTTGGGCGCGCTTTTGGAGCATCGCGGCGAAGTGTTGAGCCATCGTGATCTGGTGCGCATGGTGCAGGGCTATGAAGTCACAGCGTGGGAAGCTCCGGAAATGCTTCGCCCTTTGGTGAGCCGCCTGCGGGCAAAATTGGAGCATATTCCTGGCGGCCGCGACTGGATCGTCAATATTCGGGGGGTGGGCTATGTTTTGGAACTTCCTGAAGACAAGCGTTTGGCCTGAAGCCAGGATTGGAGTGTGCGCACAAGTTAGAGATAGATCGCGTAGCCGGCCATAGCGAAAGCGAAGCCGCCAATAACATCAACGACCAGATGTTGTTTGATAAGCAACATTGAAAGAAGGAGTAACACCAAAAAATAGGAAATAACTCCCAACGAAGTTAGGGGCGGCGGATGATGACCAAATAAGCAAATGTGTTGAGGGGCACATGCAGGCTGGGGAAGGTGTTGAAGCCGGTATCAGTCATCTGCTGAAAACGGGTGAGGCGAGAAAGTAAGTCGGTGCCTGTGGCAATTTGCTTGTACATTTCAATGGGGAGGAAGTAGAAGGTCGGAAAAGCCACGGTGAGCATACCGGCCATGACGATGGCCGCGGCGTCGAACTCGCGGCGATCGTCTAACACGATGAGCCCTAAGAATACGAACAGATCCCCCAACAAATAGGGAATGATGAAGACAGGCAAGAGGGGAATAGCGTTGTCCAACCAGGTGGTGGCCTGGAGGGGATGGGTTGTGTGTTCGTTGAGCG
>JAADCW010000190.1 GCA_013154225.1 Chloroflexota bacterium | reverse complement strand
CCGCCAGCGCGGAAGGATAGTCGTACGCGGTGAGCATGGTGATGGGTTCCCCGCGGCGCTTTTTGGCGCGCAGGGTGCGCACGGTTACTTTTTTGCGTGCTTTGGGTTGCGAGGCAGGCGTGGGGGAAGTCGTGGACATGGTTCCCTCCTTTCAGGTAGGGGCCAGCAAACGCGATGGCCGAGATTGCGTTAGCCGTACCGGCCAGATGGGTTCGGTCGGCAAAGGTATTATCGCCGATTTTGAAGGGGGTGTCAACGGCTGTGAGATGAAGTTCAGGCAAAAGTTTGGTCAACAGGGCTGGCGCAACAGGATGCCCTCTGGCTTGTTGCGTTTCCGTTTCAGCCAGAGGCGTTGGCTTTGGGGCTGGAGCGTACGATCGCGTCGGTCATGCGCGCGACGCGGGTCATGAAGCCAACGTCGTGCACCCGCACAATATCGGCACCCCGCACAATGCCTACGGCCACAGCCGCGGCCGTGCCTTCCAGCCGCTGGTCGGGCGGGAGATCCAAAGTGTAGCCAATGAAGGATTTGCGGGACACCCCCAACAGCACGGGATAACCCAGGGCCCGAATTTCATCCAAGCGATTGACCAGTTCCAGGTTTTGCGCCACGGTTTTGCCAAACCCAATGCCGGGGTCCAGGATGATATGCTCGTCGGGAACGCCTGCGGCGTGGGCCAGAGCGACGCTTTCCAGCAGTTCGCGGCGGACGTCGGCCAGCAGGTCATCGTAATCCACACCCACGTAGCGCCCACCCAAGCGGGCGCGGATTTCCGCGTGTTGCGGTGTGCTTCGGTTGTGCATGAGCACCACAGGTACCTGGTAACGGGCGACTACTTCAGCCATGCGAGGGTCGGCACGCAGGCCCCAGACGTCGTTGACCATGCCTGCGCCGGCTTTCAGCGCGGCTTCGGCCACTTCGGCTTTGTAGGTGTCTACCGAAAGCAGGGTGTTGGGAAGGGCCTCGGCCAATGCCCGAATGACGGGCACGACCCGGCTGATTTCCTCTTCCGCGCTGACGGGGCTGGCGCCTGGTCGGGTGCTTTCGCCGCCGATGTCCAAAATATCGGCGCCTTCGGCAACAAAGCGACGGGCTTGCGCCAGCGCGGCTTGTACCGCGTCGTCTTGGGTGAGCAGGCCGTCGCCTGAAAAACTGTCGGGCGTGACGTTGAGGATGCCCATGATGTAAGTGCGGTTGCCCCAAGCAAAAGGCATGATTCCCTCCAGTGGCCTGCTGGGTGGGCGTGGCATGGGGGAATGGCAGGCCAAAATGTGCGGTTTTGGGCTTCAATCTTACCACTTCCGGGTGGTTTAATGTACAATGGGGCCATGCAACGCCGGTGGACGATTTTGCTTGTGTTAGGGCTGATGTTGGCGGCTTGTACCCGCCAGTGGGAAAGCGAAGGCGGTGTTTGGCAGCCGCCGCCGGTGCAGGGCTATGGGCCGGTGGGTACCGCAACCCCCACGGCGGGCGTTTTTGTGCCCCCAACACGGCAGCCAGCCGCGCCTTTGTTGACGCCCACGCCCAACGCGCCTCAGCCTATCCCGACCTTGCGCGCGCAGGCGCAGAAGTATGTGGTTCAGCGAGGCGATACGCTGGGAAGTCTGGCGTTGCGGTTTGACGTTAGCGTGGATGCGTTGGTGCAGGCCAACCATTTGGCTAACCCCAACGTGCTGGAAGTGGGGCAGGTGTTGGTGATTCCCGCGCCTGAGCCCGCGGCGACCGCGCCGTTGTTCAAGATCATCCCCGATTCGGAGTTGGTCGCCAGCCCCAGCAACGCGCTGTTCGATGTGGAACAATTTGTGGCCGCCCAAGGCGGATACCTGAGCACCTATACCGAAGAGGTAGATGGCCGCGTCATGACCGGCGCGCAGATGGTGGCTCAGGTGGCGCAAGATTATTCCGTCAACCCTCGTGTGCTGCTGGCGTTGCTGGAATATCAGAGTGGGTGGGTTACCCACAAGAAAGTGTCGTCGGAAAGCAAGACGTATCCTTTCCGATGGTTGGATTTTCAGCGGAAGGGTTTGTGGCGGCAGTTACATTGGGCGGCCAACGAACTCAACCGCGGGTTTTATTTGTGGCAGGCCCACGGTGTGGCGGCCTTTCCCCTGGCCGATGGCGTGTTGGTGCGCGCCAACCCCCAGGTCAATGCAGGCACGGCTGCAATTCAGCATGTGTTTGCGCTGTTGGATGGCCTTTCGGATTGGCAGCGTGCGGTAGGCCCTCAAGGGTTGTATGCCACGTATCAGGCTTTGTTTGGCTATCCTTTTGATTATGCTTTTGAGCCGTTGGTGCCGCCGGATTTGCAACAGCCGCCCATGCAGTTGCCCTTTGAGCCTGGAGTGAAGTGGTACTTCACCGGTGGGCCCCACGGCGGTTGGGATGACGGTTCCGCGTGGGCGGCCTTGGATTTTGCCCCCGGCGACGTGCCTTTGGGCGCGGGCTGTGCCCGCAGCAACGATTGGGTCGTGGCTGTGGCCGATGGGCTGGTGGTGCGCTCGGCTGATGGCGCGGTGGTGCAAGATTTGGATGGCGACGGCTATGAGCAAAGCGGCTGGAACGTGCTTTACATGCACATTGCCAGCCGAGATCGGGTAAAAGTCGGCACGTATTTGCACGCGGGTGAGCGCATTGGGCATCCTTCCTGCGAGGGTGGTTTTTCCACAGCCACCCATTTGCACCTGGCGCGCAAATACAACGGCGTGTGGATTGCCGCAGACGGCCCCATTCCCTTTGTGCTGGATGGATGGGTTTCTGAAGGCACGGGCAAGGCTTATGATGGCTATTTGCGCCGCGGCAATCAGGTTAAAGAAGCCTGTGAATGCCAAAAGCCCAAGAATACCTTGGTGCGATAAAAATTTCGTAAAACAAAATTAGGAATTAGCCTTTTCGTGACAACCGTCACCTGCGAAAAAACGCGTTTTCTGGTATGGATTAAGCCACCTTAGCGAAGGTAGGAGAGGAGGTGTGTAATGCAGAAAGTGCCCAGCGAGACCCTGCCCATCAACCGCAAAGAGCGCCTGATTATTCCTTATTTGGAACTTCCTCTGCGTGACCCTGAAGAGCGCATTTGCGATTTTGATGACATTCATATCCCGCTGACGCCCGAAGAAGCGCAACGGGAGGCGTCTCGCTGTATTCACTGCCCCGACCCGGCGCCGTGTATGCAGGCTTGCCCGGTTAATAACGACATCCCCTCGGCCATGTGGTTGATCGAGCAAGGGCGCTTTTTGGAAGCCGCGGCCTTGTATCGGGAAACCAGTTCGATGCCCGAAATTTGCAGCCGTGTTTGCCCGCACGAGGTGCTTTGCCAGGGCGGTTGTGTGCGCTCGGCTTACGATGGCCCGGTGCAAACAGGGATGTTGGAACGTTTTGTGACCGATTACGAGCGGCGGGTCAAAGGCGGCTTGGTGGAAGTGCCTGTTGGGGAACCCACGGGGCACAAGGTGGCCGTTGTGGGCGCTGGCCCTGCTGGTTTGTCCTGCGCGGAGCAGTTGCGTCAGCGTGGGCACGATGTGACCATCTTCGATGCAAAGCCCGCCCCTGGGGGCTTGTTGGTGTACGGTATCCCCAATTTCAAGTTGCCTAAAGATGTCGTTTTCGCCCGCGTTGATGATTTGAAGCACGCGGGCGTTAAGTTTGTCTTCAACACCAAGATTGGTGTGGATAAGACCATTGATGACCTGTTCAACGAAGGTTTCGATGCGGTGTTCATCGGCGTGGGCGCCAACGTGGATGCGCCCATGAAGGTGGAAGGCAACGATTTGAACGGTGTGTATCCGGCCACCGAATTTTTGGTGCGCGCGAATGTGCCCCCTGAAATTTGGCCTCAGGAATACCAGGGCAAGGGCAAGTTGGAAGTTGAAGGCAAAAAGGTGATTGTGGTGGGTGGTGGTGACACCGCGGCCGACTGTTTGCGGACTTCGGTGCGTCTCAAGGCCGCGGAAGTCACGTGCGTGTACCGCCGTTCAGAAGCCGAGATGCCCGGTGGTGAAAAAGACCGCACCTGGGCCAAGGAAGAAGGCGCGCGCTACATGTTCCTCACCCAGCCGGTGAAGTTTATTGGCGATGAGGAAGGTAATTTGAAGGCTGTGGAATGCGTGAAGATGAAGTTGGGCGAGCCCGATGAGAGCGGCCGTCGCCGCCCGATCCCCATTGAGGGCTCGAATTTCATCATGGAAGCCGACATTGTGGTTTTGGCCATTGGTTATTGGCCGGATGAAACCATTGGCAAGACCACCCCTGGTTTGAAGACGTACAATTGGGGCCTGATTGTGACCGACCCCGAAACTGGAGAGACGACACGGCCTGGTGTGTATGCAGGTGGTGATGCGGCCACAGGCCCGGACTTGGTGGTAACCGCGGTGGCGGCTGGTCGTCGTGCGGCTGCCGCGATTCACGATTACCTGCTCCGTTTGGATAAGGAAGAGGGCAAGTCAGAACAGCCCGCTCCTTAATTCCTCTCCTCCTTCGCTGGAGCAAGCGGTTTGTGCGCAGCACAGACCGCTTGCTCGCGTTAAGGCGAGGTGTAGATTTGGCGCAGCGCGTCTTGCCCAGGCCCTTGTTGCAGGCAGCCGACCACAGCCTGGGCAGACCGCGGCGCGTGGGGGGAGAGCAGGGCCAGCACAGGCGCTTCCCACGCGGGGGCGGTGACTTCTACCGCACGCACGTTCTCGGCTTCGGGCGCGGTGGTGAGCCAGGCTGAGGGCACAAAGCCCAGTGCAGCCTGGTCACTGCCCACGGATTGGAGCATGGCGCGTGGGTCTGGAGCCAGGGAAGCGTCTCCACGCAGGGGCACTTCGCCCAGCCAGGCCAACAGCCTTTGGCCTGCTGCGGAATCCAGCAAAGGCAGCCAGAGGGCAACGGCTGCGGAAGACGAGCCTCCCAGGTCCTGCCAGGAGGTTATTTGGCCGATGACCGCCCTTCGGAGGGCTTCTTCCGAAGGGTCGGCCTGGTTTTCGCGGGCCACGATGGGCACCAGCCGCTCGGTGGTCAGGGCGTAGGCCGAGGTGTTAGCCGGCGGCGGCCCCCACCAAAGGCGTACGTTGGCCGCGGCAGGCCAGTTGGCGCTTTGAGGCGTGGTGAGGATGGCCAGGGGGACGCCCAGAGTTTGCGCACAGGCTTGCAAAGCCAGCCCTGCGGGTTCCAAATCGGGCGGCACCGCGGCAACCACGGGCGCGGTGGTGGCTGTGGGGGTAGGCGTGGGTGGTTGAGGCGTGCTTTGCACGCACGCGCCCAGCACAAGCCCGCTGATGAGGAAAAGCAAAAACAAGCGTCGCATGGGTGCACTCACAGGAAAACCACGAGGGTGAGGAAAAGGAGCCCTTGGGAATGCCGGCGTGGGCTAAAGGGCTCCCGTCGAAGTCTACCACAGAACTGATAGGGGTAATTTTGAAAAAGCAAGGCGTTATTGCACGTCACTTTGCACGTGAGCAGCGCGGCGCTCCCCTTCGCACCTTGGGGGAGGGGAGGCATTGGGGAAGCGCCTGCTCCGCGCGGGGCGGAGGTGTGAGGACGGTAAAACAATCGTGGGTGTGCCCTCGCGCCAACCCCTCTCCCAGCGGGAGAGGGGCTTTTTCTGCATGCACCCTTGTGGGCGGGCGATGGCTAAGGCGTGGTGTAGGAAGCCAATATCGTGCCGAACAGGTCTTCGTAAATATCCCAAACGTCGTCTTGGCTGGCCAGGGTCAGGAACAGGATTGTGGAATCGCCGCGGCGCTCAAAGAAGGTGAGGCCGGTGATGTGATTTTTGTCCGAATGCCAAAACAGGCGTTCACTGCCGTCGGGTTGCACCTGGTCGTCGAGCACTTTGAGGTCTTCCGCATAGGCATTTCGCAAGTAACCCAGTGCGATTTTGCCTACTTCGCTTTTGCTGAAGGGTGTGCCATCGTCGTAAATGATGCTTTCGATGAAGGCCTTGCCATCGGGCGCGTCGAAGCGGTCTATGATTAGCGTGTCTGAAACGTCGTAGTTATACGTCCACGCTAAGGGGACCAACATGGTGTAGTAGTCTGCGTTAGCGTCGAACGTGCCAAAATCGTTGTAGATGGGTTGGTTGAGGATGTCGGCACGGCTAAATCGCAGATCGTCGAGCATGGCTTCGAGGAGCGCGTCGCCTGTGTCGGATTGCTCGGCGGGCACGGTGATGTCAAGAATCATCACCACGCTGCCAGATTGTTCGTAATATGACACTGTGTAATAAGTAACATTGTCGTAATCATATGTTTTGGCCACGCGTGCCGCAGGGCTGTGCACGATGCGTTCGACAACACGGTAGTTGTCTTCTGCTTGGTACGAACTTTCGTAAGCATCAACAATGTTGACAAATCCCTGGTTTTCCAAAGGATATCCTGTGTTGAGCGCGGTGACGATCAGCAAGTTGAACAACGGTTGGTCGGGCTGGGAAAAACTTGCGTAGGCATCGCCTTCGTCGCTCAACACCCACCCTTGGGGGATGTGGAAGAGGAAAAGGCCCTTGGGATGCTGATACAGGTTATCGCTGAGAAGGGCTTGTGCTGTTTCGGTAGGTTGTATTTCTGGGGTTGGTGTGGGGATGGGCGCGAGGGTGGGTGTTGGCACTGGCGTGGGGGTGGGCGGTTGGGTGGGTGTGGCTGTGGCCGTGGGTGTGGCTGTAGGGATAGGCGTGGGGGTGGGCTGGAGCACACTGAAGGAACACGCCAAGGCTGTCGCAGCCAACACTGCGAACATGAGTAGCACCCGTTTAGACATGGATCTCCTCCTTTTTTGTGTAAGCGCAGGACTTACGCAAAGAGAAAGTCCCCCTCGAGCGTTTCTATTTTTGGCGCTTGTAGCAAAGCATTTCTCCCCTTGGGTGAAAGAAGGGCGCTCGAACGCTGACATGGAGACTTTCGTTGCTGGCAGCATTGCAGTTTGCGTAACGCCATTGACAAAACGAGCCCGGTCTTTTTCCCATTATAGCCTATGTTGTTCAATTCCTCTGTGCGTGTTGGTGTTACAATAAATCCTTACCTAAACGCTTAAACGCTCGGGGGTTCCCCTGATTGCAAGGAGCCAAAAATGGATAAGCAAGAATTTCGTTTGGTTCAGCCTTCCCCTAAAGTGGAAATTCACCTGCCCGATGAGCGGGTCATTGCAGGCCCGCGCGGCGCGGCAGTAGGCGATTTCCTTCGCTTGGTGGCTGACGATTTGCCCGCGCCGCTGATGGGCGCGGTTGTCAACGGTGAACTGCGGGAATTGACCTACCCCATTCAGCTGGAAGCCGAAGTGGAGCCTGTGACCCTCAAAGATTCTGATGGAGTGCGCATCTACCGCCGCTCCTTGGTCTTTTTGCTGGAAGTTGCGTTTTCCGACTTGTTCCCCGACGCGCGGCTGGCTGTGGACCACTCGGTGGTTTCTGGCGGATATTTTTGTCACGTGGGCAAGCACGAGCCCCTGACCGAAGACGAACTCCGCCGTCTGGAAGCCCGCATGCGGGAACTGGTCGAGGCGGATTTGCCCATTGTGCGCAGTGAAATGCCTTTGGATGAAGCCATCGAGTATTTCCGTTCCCACGGCCACGTGGACAAGGTGCGTTTGCTGAAGCACCGCACCAAGGATTACCTCACCGTTTATCGCCTGGGTGAGTATCTGGATTATCACCACGGCTATATGGTGCCTTCTACGGGGTATCTGCGCTGGTTTGCCCTCACCCCTGCTGGCCACGGCTTTATTTTGCGCTTCCCCCAGCGCGACAACCCCACTCAATTGCCGCCCATGACCAAGCCTTCCAAACTGCTGGCCACGTTTCAGCAATACGGCGATTGGCTGCGGCGGCTGGGTATCAATAACGTGGGCGCGTTGAACGACGCGGTGGAAGCTGGCCGCATTCGGGAGATTGTGTTGGTTTCGGAGGCGCTACACGAGCAGCGCATTGCAGAGATTGCCGCTCAAATCGCGGCCGCGCGGGAACGCATTCAGGTGGTGCTGATTGCCGGGCCTTCTTCCTCGGGCAAAACCACGTTTTCCAAGCGCCTGGCCGTGCAGTTGCTCACCCAGGGCATTTCGCCGTTCCCCCTGGAGTTGGATAACTATTTTGTGGACCGGGAACGCACCCCGCGCGATGCAGAAGGCAACTTTGATTTTGAACACATTGACGCACTGGATCGGGAGCGTCTGGCTTCTGATGTGGCGCGGCTGCTCAACGGCGAAGAAGTGCAATTGCCCCATTACAATTTCAAGGAAGGCCGCAGTGAGCCGGGCGAGGTAGTGCAGTTGGAGCCAGGGCAGTTGATCATCATGGAAGGTATCCACGGCTTGGATCCGCGGCTTTTGCCTGGCTTCCCCCTTGAGCGCACCTTCCGCATCTATGCTTCAGCCCTCACCCAACTCAACCTGGACTGCCACAATCGGGTGTCCACCACCGACACCCGCCTCATCCGCCGCATTGTGCGCGATGCTCGCGACCGAGGCTATTCGGCCCAGGATACCATCAGCCGTTGGGAAGCCGTGCGTCGTGGGGAAAAGCGCTGGATTTTCCCCTTCCAGGAAGAGGCCGATGTGATGTTCAACTCGGCTTTGGTGTACGAACTCGCGGTGCTCAAACCCTTTGCCGTGCCGCTGTTGCTTCAGGTGCCGCACCACACCCCTGAACACATCGAAGCCAAGCGGCTTTTGGCATTGCTGGAATGGTTTGTGCCTGTGGATGCCGCGCTGGTGCCTGACGATTCCCTCTTGCGGGAATTCGTGGGCGGTTCGATTTTGCGCGACTTCCTGCTTTGGCAAAACGGTATGCACTAACATCCCCGCGCCCAGGCCCAACCCAACGGCCTGGGCGCAGCCTTTGTACCAAACGCTCGTGGTATCATTGAGCGGTATGCAACGGCCAGTGGCCGAGGATTCCATATCAGTGTGGAGGCTCCCATGAAACAAATCGCCGTGGTGGGCGTGGGCTATGTGGGCCTGGTGACCGCCGCTTGCTTTGCTGATTTGGGCAACAAAGTGATTGCGTTGGATATTGACGAGGGTAAAATCGCCCGTCTCAAACGGGGGGAAATGCCGATTTACGAACCCGGTTTGGAAGAGCTGGTGCGCCGCAATGTGCATGCAGGCCGTTTGACTTTCACCACGTCCTATCGGGAAGCCCTCACCGGCACGGAATTTGCCTTTATCGCGGTGGGCACGCCCGAAGGCGTGGATGGTGAAGCCGATTTGCGTTACGTGGAAGCCGCGGCCAAATCCATCGCGCAGACCATGCAAGACCCCCTCATTGTGATCAACAAATCCACAGTGCCGGTGGGCACAGGCGATTGGGTTGCGGAAATCATCCGCGAACATCAGCCCCAACCCGTGCCGTTTTCGGTGGTCTCTTGCCCCGAATTTCTGCGCGAGGGCTCAGCCATTGCCGATTTCATGAACCCGCATCGTGTGGTGTTGGGTTCCACCGACAAAGAGGCCGCGGAGAAAGTAGCGCAATTGCACCTGCCTTTGCGGGCGCCCATCATCGTGACCGATTTGCGCACCGCGGAGATGATCAAATACGCCTCTAACGCGTTCCTCGCGACCAAAATTTCCTTCATCAACGAAATTGCCAACATTTGTGAAGCCCTGGGCGCGGACGTGGAAGAGGTTGCCGTGGGGATGGGCTACGATCCCCGCATTGGGCCGCTCTTCCTCAAGGCCGGCTTGGGCTACGGCGGTTCCTGCTTCCCCAAAGACGTGAAAGCCCTGGCGCACATGGCCGAAGAAAAAGGCCGCCACCCTCAACTGCTCCACGCGGTAATGGAAATCAACGCCGACCGTCGGCGGATGGCTGTGGAACGGGTGCGCGAGATGCTCGGCGGCGAATTGAAGGGCAAAATCGTGGGTTTGCTGGGGCTGGCTTTCAAGCCCAATACCGACGATATGCGTGAATCGCCAGCCATTGACATTGCCCGCGGCCTGCTGGAAGCTGGCGCGGAAGTGCGGGCATATGACCCCATTGCCATGGAAAACGCCAGCCGCCTTTTGCCCGAAGTTGTCATGTGCGCTGACCCCTACGCTTTGGCCGAGGGCAGTGATGCTTTGATGGTGATCACCGACTGGAACGAGTTCAAGCAATTGGATTTGGAACGCCTGCGCGATTTGATGCGCCAGCCCGTGCTCTTTGACGGCCGCAACATTTACGACCCCGACGTGATGTGCAAATTGGGCTTTACCTATCGCGGTGTGGGGCGAGGTTATACGGGCGCATGTGCCGATGATGCCCAATCCTCTGCCGACCCTGCAGAAACCGAAAAGGCTTGAGTAGAGAGCATGGCGTCAAAATCTACCGACATTCCTCCGGTTTGCGATTACGAAGGCTCGGATTATCAACAGCGCTTTTGGGAGCAAGGCGGACGGGCCTATGAAGACGGCGCGGAAGCCGTGGCGTTGCGGCATTTGCTTCCCAAAGCGGGCGGTGAAATGCTGTTGGAAATCGGCGCGGGCGCGGGCCGCAACACCCCGCGCTATCAAGGTTACCGCAAGGTGGTGCTGTTGGACTATTCCCGCACCCAACTGCGGCAGGCCCAGGCGCGACTGGGGCGCAGTGACCGTTATGTCTACGTCGCGGCCAATGCGTACACCATGCCCTTTGTGGATGGCTTGTTCGACGGCGCAACCATGATTCGCACCCTGCATCACATGGCCGAACCGCTGAGGGTGCTGCGAGAAACCCGGCGGGTGATGCGCAGGGATGGCATTTTCATTTTGGAATTTGCCAACAAGCGCAACCTCAAGGCCATTTTGCGCTGGCTGGCGCGGCGTCAGCAGTGGAGCCCCTTTACCCCTGAGCCTGTGGAATTTGCGCCCCTGAACTACGATTTTCACCCCAAGCAGGTGTTTGCCTGGCTGCAAGAAGCCGGCTTTACCGTGGAAGATATCCGCACAGTTTCGCATTTTCGCATTGGCCTTCTCAAGCGTACCATCCCCACCCGGGTGTTGGTTGCCCTGGACGCGTTGGCCCAACCCACGGGACGCTGGTGGCAACTCACCCCCAGCGTGTTTGTGCGGGCGCGGGCCCAAGGGGAACCCGCCGCGGCGCAGCCCGAAGCCTTTTTCCGCTGCCCCCAGTGTGGGCACGCCCCCCTGGAGCAGGCCGAAGATCGGCTGGTTTGCGCGGGGTGTGGTGCCCATTGGGCTGTGCGAGATGGTATTTACGATTTCAAGGCGCCTTTGGATTGACCTCCCTTGTCCCCGCCTGGCAGGTTGCAACGCATAAAATTCTGCCGGGTGGGGACTTTGGTTGTTGCCGTCGGGTCTGGCAGGTGGCGAAGCAAGGGCATGTGACCCCCGCCACGCCAGCGGCGCCTTCCCCACAAACCCAAACCACAAACCGCACAGAAGCGTTTGATGCAGGCGGCTTGAAGTCGGCCTTCCTTGGCGTATTCTTTCCAAAAGTGCCCCTATTCTCTGGTGAGAATATGCTACAATTGAATGTTCTCGATCCGATTTTTTAAGCTGGTCTTGTCCACATCGTTCATATCCCCATTTTGAGAGGTTGCCCTATGAAGAAATCTCATCTCTTGCTCGGCACCCTTTTGGTGTTGGCGTTGGCGTTAGGATGGCTTAGCCTTCCTGGTGCCGCGCAGGCACAGCCTGCTCATGAGGCAGGCAATGTTTCGTTGGTGATTATGCACACCAACGACGTCCATGCCCACATCGAACAGTTCAACAAATATGGCGGCTTCTGCAGTGAAGACGCCGCGGCCGAAGGGAAGTGCTTTGGCGGTGTGGCTCGTCGGATGACCATGATCAACGAGATCCGCGCCAAGCACCCCGACGCGCTGTTGTTGGATGCTGGTGACGAATTCCAGGGCACGCTGTTCTTTACCCAATACAAGGGTAAGGCCACCCAGGAATTCATGAACGACATGGGCTACGATGCCATGGTGGTTGGTAACCACGAATTTGATGCCGGCCCCGAAACCCTGGCCGAGTTCATCAAAGGCGCCGAATTCCCCGTGTTGGGCGCGAACGTGGACGCCAGCAATGACCCCAACCTGAAAGACCTCATCAAGCCCTACACGGTGCTGACCGTCAACGGCGAACAGGTGGGGATCATCGGTGTGGTCACTGAAATGACCGACATCCTCTCCAACGCTGGCCCCAACGTCAAATTCACCGACCCGGTGGAAGCCGCACAGAAATACGCTCAGGAACTGCAGGATCAGGGCGTGCAGGTGATCATCCTGCTCTCGCACCTGGGCTACACCCGCGATCAGGAACTGGCCAAGCAGGTTTCCGGCATTGACCTGATTGTGGGCGGGCACTCCCACACCTTCCTGGCCAACGACGATGACCACGCGGCTGGCCCTTACCCCACCGTGGTGGAATCGCCCAGCGGCGACCCGGTGCTGATCGTGTCCGATGGCGCGTACGGCAAATACCTGGGCTACCTGGAAGTGACGTTTGAAAACGGCGTGGCCAAATCCTGGAACGGCAACCCCATCCTGCTGGATGCGTCGGTTGAGCAGGATCCCAAGATTTTGGCCCGGGTCGAAGAACTGGCCAAACCCTTGAACGAACTGCGGCAGGAAGTGATTGGTGAAGCCGCGGTGGATCTGGATGGCGAACGCTCTTCGTGCCGCTTCAAGGAATGCACCATGGGCGACGTCATCACCGACGCGCTGCTCTGGGGCCTGAAGGACCAGGGCGTGCAAATCGCACTGCAGAACGGCGGCGGTATCCGCGCCAGCATCCCCGCGGGCCCGATTACCGTGGGGCAGGTGTTGGAAGTGCTGCCCTTTGGCAACACCGTGGCCACGTTCAAGATCAAGGGCTCTGACCTGCTCGAAGCCTTGGAAAATGGCGTGAGCAAGGCCGAGAATCCTGAAAACGAAGGCACGGGCCGCTTCCTGCAGGTGGCTGGTCTGCGCTACAGTTGGGACCCGACCCAGCCCGTGGGTCAGCGCATTGTGAGCGTGGAAGTCCGCAATGCGGATGGCTCTTACAGCCCGCTGGATCCTGATGCCATCTACACCGTCGCGGCGAACAACTACATCCGCAACGGCGGCGATGGTTACAGCGTGTTCAAAGAAAAAGCCATTGATCCTTACGACTATGGTCCCTTGCTGGCTGATGTGGTGATGAACTACATCAAGGCCAACTCCCCCATCAGCGCTCAGATCGAAGGCCGCATCACCCAGGCGCAGGCTGCAACCGCGACGCCGGAACCCACCGCGACGCCTGAGCCGACTGCGACCGCTGAGCCCACCGCGACCACTGCCCCCACCGAAGCGCCTCAACCCACCTCCACCCCTGCCCCCGCTACCAGCGGGAGCACCCCGGCTTGGCTGTGGGTTGTGTTGGCGGTCATCATCGTGGGCGGCGGTTGGTGGATCTTCAACCGCAAGAAATAGCCTGATTGCCAAGGCTTTGACCCCCTTCCCAAACGGGAAGGGGGTTTTTCTTTCCTGGGGAAAGGGTGAGATCAGCTTTCCGAGAACGCAACTGCGTAAGACCTAAATACAACGCCTGATTACCTGACACAAATCGATGTTATTGCCAGCCTGTCTGGTTTTGAGGCGCACGAGCGCCCCTCCTCTCCCGCTGGGAGAGGAGGGGATGGGGGAGGTGAGGGCGAGATGGCTTCGCTTGGGCTTTTTCGCCCTCACCCCCGTCCCCTCTCCCAAAGGGAGAGGGGAGAAAACCGCTCG
>JAADCW010000157.1 GCA_013154225.1 Chloroflexota bacterium | reverse complement strand
AGGTAGCGTAGTCCGGCCTAACGCGCCCGCCTGGAGAGCGGGTGAGCCCTCACAAGGGGCTCCGAGGGTTCGAATCCCTCCCTCTCCGCCAATGCAAAAAGCGCCCGCCAAATTTGGCGGGCGCTTGCTTTTTTGAGGGAAAAGTCGGCTTAGGGCAGCCAGCGGGGCATGATGGCGTTGGAAGCCACAAGGGTGCTTTCGTCGCTTTGCAGGTTGTAAAGCCACACCTCAGGCGGTTGGGTGAGATCCACCTGATTGGTGCGGGCATAGGCCAGCCAGGTGGCATCGGGATGCCATACGAAATCCAGGTGGTTGTAATTGGCCGCATGGGTCACCTGGAACGCGGCCGTACCGTCGGGGTGCATGAGCCAGAGTTGCCGTCCGGGCGTCCAGTGTTCGGGGTCCAAGGCTTTGCGGCCAAAGGCCAGCCATTCCCCATCGGGCGAGAACGACGGGGTCGCGTCTTCCAGGTTAGGGTCTTTGGTGAGGTCTGCGGGCTGGGTATGGCTTCCGAGGCGGTAGCGCCACAGATGCGCGGCCAGATAGGGGGCTTGGGAAGGCGCCGGGGTGGCCGCGGCGCCGCCTTCCAAAAGCAGGGCAACGGCAACCAGATCGTGCCCATCAGGCGACCAGGCCGCGCTTTCGCCTGTATCGTTGGCAAAAAAGGCCACTTCGCTGCCATCCTGCGGTTTGACAACGACGTAGCCCCGCCGGGTCGCATCGTAATAGGCCAGCAAGCCCTCCGAGGACCACAGGGGGCCGTACGTCACATGGTTGGCAGGGATGATGGGGTTTTCCTGGCGGTCGTCCAAGGCCAGAACATGCACCCGCGAAGCGCCGCCAGGCCCGTCACTGCGTTCGTAGGCCAGCCAACGGCCATCGGGCGAAGGTTGGGGATTGAGGCACTGGTCGTTTTGGCACGCGAGCAGGCGCTCGGCTTCGGGCACGGCTTCGCCTTGGATGGTGAGCCGATCTACTCGGAGAATATCCGTGCCCAAGCCGTTGAATGCACTGAAATACACAAACCGCCCATCCCGGCTGACAGCGTACCCACGCACGCCACCGGTGGCCGTAAGCCGTTGGGTGTGGTCAGTGGTCAAGTCGCGGGCGTAGATGTCGGGGTTGTCGGCAGGCCAAAGGTAGGCCAGCATCACCGGCGCAACGGTAAACTGCCACTTCTTCCCGCTGAGCAGGGGAAGGCCATTGGCGCCTTTGAGCCCGGCAAGCACTTCAACGGTGACTTCCTGGCCGGGTTCCCAGGGCTCTTTGGGGGTGAAGATGGCCTGCGTGCCTTGTACCTGCCAGGCCCCGGGTACGTTGGGCGTGAAGCGGACGTGGGTGGTCAGGCTTTCCAGCCGCACAGGCCGGGTGAACGTCAGCCGTATTGGCACCGCGCCGCTGGGCACGTCGCCCTGTTGGGGGAACACGCTGACCAGCCGCGGCGCGGCCCACCACGCGACCAACAGCGCCAGAAGAACGCCTAAGCCAAGATACGGTGCCAACCGGCGAAGCATGGCTCAATCCTTTTGGGTGGCTGGGGTGGCAAAATTGCCGATTTCCATTTGAGGGAGGGCTTGGCGGAGGGTTTCAGGGGTAAGGATGATGGCCGCTTTGAACACGCCCGCACCCATAGAGAGTTCGGGCTGTTGGAAGATGCGTTCGTCGGCCAGAATGCGGATGGGCGTGGGCAGGCCCAAAGGCGATACTGTGCCAATAGGGTAGCCTGTTACCTTTTGGACTTCTTCAGGCGCGGCCATGGTGATGCGGCGTTGCCCCAGATAGCGGCGCAAGGTAGGCCAATGGGCTCGATAGCCCCCAGGAATGAGCACCATGACGAAAGTGCCGTCTTCTAACCTGAAGAGCAAACTGCGCACCACCTGTTCGGGCTTTTGCCCGCGCAGGGCCGCGGCCTCAGCCGCGCTTTTGGGATGGTGGTCGTGTTGGACCACCCGGTAAGGCAAGTTGCGGTCCTCTAAGGCTTGGATCGCGGGGGTTTGAATTGGGTTTTCCATGCGGTTATCTTACCACAACCTCGATTTGGGTTTGCGTCCTTTGCTGGGGGCTGGGGAAGGCGCGGCCTCAACCCGGCGCGATGAGGGCAGACTGGCGTGAAGATAATTGCCTTGCCCTCGTGCAAGCCCACGGGCAGGCTGCAATAAAAAAGCCCCGTAAAAACGGGGCTGAGAGTGGCGAGGGAGGGATTTGAACCCACAACCAAGGGCTTATGAGTCCCCTGCTCTACCATTGAGCTACCTCGCCGCCCGCAAAGTATACGCGCGGGCTGGAGGTTTGTCAATATTTCGGCAACGACTTTTTTGCGTTTTGGCACCTGGCTGAAAACAAAGTGTTGTTGCAGGTTACCTTGAAAGCGGGCAGAGCGGCGCTACGGTGTGAGGCTTGGAAACAACATCCATGAGAAATTCTAAACCCGTTTGAGTTGCTGGATGGCGATTTCCAAACCGTCGAGGGTGCCTAAAAGGGTCATGTGATCGCCCAGGCGGAGGCGGGTGTTGCCGTGGGGGATGATGAACGCGTCGTCGCGGCGGATGGAAAGCACCAACACGTCGGGCGGCAGTGGCAAGTCGCGCAGGCGTTTGCCGTCCAGGTTGGGATTGTCAATCAGGCATTCGCACACGTCTTGGTTGTCTTTGGAGGCCGTGAGCAGGTGGACGAAGTCAGGATTGCGCACCAACAGCGTGAGCATGTTGGCGATGAGCATGGTGGGGGAATAGGTTTTGACGCCCATGGCGCGCAGGCGTTTGCCTGCGGAGGGGCCGGGCGCCAGCGCGATGACGTCTTCCATGCCTAACTGCCCGCGGGCAATGCGGCAGACTTCCAAGGCTTGCTCTTCGTCGCTGTGTGCGCACACCAGGGCGCGGCTTTCGGCCAGGTGGGCTTCCAGTTCCTGCGGCGTGGGGACATGAATGGCATTGAGCCCGCGATCCTGGGCGCGGGCCACGCGTTTGGGGTCGGGGTCGAGCAAAAGGTGGGGTTCGCCGTGGCCGTGGAGGATTTCGGCCACCTGAATACCCACTGTGCCCGCGCCTGCAATCGCGATAGGTCGGCGCTGGAGGAGTTCTCGCTGGTTACCCATCATGCGGCTGAAAATAAGGGGCGCGCCGGTCACTGTGATCATGGCCACCAAGATGATGGCCATCACTACTGTATCGGAAAGCACCCCTAACTCCCGGCCGATTTCCGCGGCCGCGATGATTAGCGAAAGCCGAGCTGAAAGCAGGGCGCCGCCGGCCAGGCTTTCGCGCCACGAAAAGGCCCTGCGAAAGATGAGCGCGGGCAGGCTTTTGACCAAAATAGCCCCCGCCAGCAGGAAGAGCACCAGGGCAATGGCTTCGGGCGAGCCAAACACGGCTCCAACATCGAACTTGACGCCCACCATGATGAAGAAAATAGGGATGAAGAAGCCGTATCCCATGGCTTCCAACTGGTGCATGAGGGTATGGTCTTCGGGGTCCAATAGCAGAGCCACCAACAGCCCAGCCAGGAACGCGCCCAAAATGACTTCCACACCCAAAAACTCAGCCAGGGCCACGAAGAAAAACATCAGGAAGAAGGAAAGCCGCATTTTGGCCTGGCCGGTGGCATGGCTCATTTCGTCGAGCAAAGGGGTGAGCCCAGGAAGCATGAACGTGCCCAGGCGGTAGAACGCAAACAGCACCACAAACAGCACGCTGATAAGGAGAATATCCACCGTGAGGCCGTAGGAAACGACCGCGACCTCAAAGGTGATCAGGAGCATGGTGACGAAGTCTGCAATGAGGGCGGAAAGTAAGAGCGTTTGCCCATACCGTCCGCCAATCAGGCCGGTTTCCTTGAGCACCGGCACCACCACGCCCAGCGAGGTTGTGGACAAGATGAGGGCCATGAGGAAGATGTCGCTCACCAGCCCCAAACGCCAGAGGGCAAAGGCAACGCCCGCGGCCAGGGCCAATGTGAGCACGAAATGCGCCACCGCGAGCACCAGGGGGCTGTTTTTGTCACGGGTGCCGCCTTTTTGCACCGCGGCGCCAAAGCCCAGGCTGGTCAGGTCAATTTCCATGCCAGCCAAAAACATCAGAAACACAAAGCCAAATTCGGACAAAAAAGCCAGTGTGGGATCGTCTTGCGGCACCCATTGGAGCCCGCTTCGGCCCACGATGATGCCGGCTAAAATTTCGCCCACCATGATGGGCAAGGAAAGGCGCTTGAGCCGCCCCAAAAGCAGGGGAACGGCCGCGGCTAAGGTGACAACCAACAACAGGGGGATGAGGGAGGAAGTGCTTTCAGCAACGGGAGCAAAGTGCATGAGAGGTTATCTCCAAAAAGCAAAATAGAAAATCGGGCCAGGCTGAACCCCACATCCTGGTCAAAACAAAAGGGGCGCGTCGCGCCCCTGTGTCATTTGAACCAACGCGCTAAAAGGTTGAGGATGACCGTAAGAGCGAGGGAGACCAGGATGGATGTTGCCAAGGGAAAGATGCAGGTAACGTTGCCTCGCCGAAAGACAAAATCGCCGGGAAGCCGCCCCAGCGGGACGCCCCAGCGCGCTAAAACCACCAAAAGCCCGCCCAGCACAAAGAGCAAGGCACCCAAAAACATCAGCCAACGACCGAGGGGTTCCATGTTGCACCTCAGAGGCAAGGGGTGGGTTACAGAAGCCGACCTTGTTGCTCGTCGGGATAGGGAATGCCCAAATGTTCGTAGGCCGCGCGGGTGGCAATGCGCCCTTGGGCTGTGCGTTCCAAAAAGCCCAACCGCAGCAGATAAGGTTCGACCACTTCCATGATGGTGTCGGGGGCTTCGCTGACCGAAGCTGCGATGGTGTTGAGCCCCACCGGCCCACCGTGGTATTTTTCGATGATGGTCCGCAGGACACGGCGGTCGACGTCATCCAGCCCCAGCGGGTCCACGTTGAGCAAATCGAGGGCTTCGCGCGCGACATCGCCGGTAATCACACCCTGGGCGCGCACCTGGGCATAATCGCGCACGCGGCGCAAAAGGCGCAGGGCCACGCGCGGCGTGCCCCGGGCGCGGCGGGCGATTTCGGCAATGCCTTCGTCTTCGGCTTGCACGTTCAGCGCCTGGGCTGCCCGGCGCACGATGGTTTCCATCGCATCCTGGTCGTAGTAATCCAGGCGATAGACTGCGCCAAAGCGGGCCCGCAGCGGCGCAGTGACCAAAGCCAGACGGGTGGTTGCGCCCACCACGGTGAAGCGGGGCAGGCGTAGGCGCACCGAGCGAGCGGCTGGCCCTTTGCCGATGACGATATCCAGGGCAAAGTCTTCCATCGCGGGGTAAAGCACCTCTTCGACCGCGCGGCCCAAGCGGTGCACTTCGTCAATGAAGAGAATATCGCCGGCCCGGAGGTTGGTCAAAATCGCGGCCAAATCGCCCGCGCGTTCGATGGCAGGGCCAGAGGTCACTTTGATGTTGACGCCCATTTCATTGGCCAAAATGTGGGCAAAGGTGGTCTTGCCCAAGCCTGGCGGCCCGTAGAAAAGGACGTGATCCAAGGGCTCGCCGCGCTGTTTGGCCGCCGCGATGAGAATGGCCAGGTTTTCTTTGACCTGATCCTGGCCGATGAGTTCCGACAATTTCTTAGGGCGGAGGGCATAATCGCGAGGATCGTTGGGTTGCGGTTCAGGGCTAACCACCCGTTGTTCTGCGTTCATGGTGCTGATTATATCAGGGAATGCGGCAGGGCAGTGGGCTTTCTGCTTGGGAAGGTTGGGGGCAAAACCATCAGCCCCGTCGTTTGCGACGGGGCTGGCTTTTGTCTGGGGGAGGGCTACGCTTCTTCATTTTCAACGCCCAGCCGTTTGAGCAGGGCTTCCAATTCTTCATCCGAATAGTAGTAGATGGTGAGCGCACCACCTTTGCGGGAATGGCTCAGCCGCACTTTGGTGCCCAAGGCGCTTTCCAGGCGCTCTTCCAGCGCACGCAGTTCGGGTGAGGGCTCGGCTTTGGGTTTGGGTTCAGGCCGCTCGCCGTTCAAACGGCGCACCAGGGCCTCGGTTTGGCGCACGGTGAGGCCTAAGTTTTCCACGGTTTGCAGGGCCGCGGCCTGGGCTTGATGGGTGGGCAATCCCAGCAGGGCCCTTGCGTGGCCTTCGCTGATGCGGCCTTCCAGCAGGGCTTCTCGCACTTCGGGGGCAAGTTTGAGCAGGCGGAGGGTGTTGCTCACGGCCACGCGGCTTTTGCCCACCCGTTGGGCAATTTCTTCGTGGGAAAGCCCAAATTCTTCGTGGAGTTGGCGATAGGCTTCCGCGGTTTCCAGAGGGTTGAGGTCTGCGCGTTGGATGTTTTCAATGAGCGCCAGTTCCAGCAGTTGTTGCTCGCTGGCCTCGCGTACAATGGCGGGCACCCGAGCCAACCCGGCAAGTTGCGCGGCCTGCCAGCGCCGTTCGCCCGCGATGAGGATATAGCCGTCGCCTTCGGGGTCGTGGGCCAAAACCAGGGGCTGGATGACCCCGTGCTCACGAATTGACGCGGTGAGTTCTGCCAGCGCGTCGGGGTCCATGCGGGTGCGGGGCTGGCGGGGGTTGGGGCGGATGGCTTTCACGGGCACGTAAGCCACGCTGTCGCCGGGCAAGCGGCTTTCCCCACCAGGTATGAGGGCGTCGAGCCCTTTGCCGAGTCCAGAGCGTTTGCGGGGCATGTTTATTCCTCTTGGGAGGATGGAGTGGCCGTGGGGTTGGGTGCAATGTCGGGAACGGAAACGCCATCGCCGAGGAGCAGTTCGCGCGCCAGCGCGGCGTAGGCTTGCGCGCCGCGCGATTGGGGCGCGTAGGCTGAAACAGGCACGCCGTAGGAAGGCGCTTCGGCCAGGCGTACACTGCGTGGGATGACGGTGCGGAAGACCTTATCGGGGAAGTGCTTTTGCACCTCGGCCACGACGTCGTTGGCCAGGTTGGTGCGGCCGTCGAACATGGTCAGCACGACCCCGCGTACCTGCAGTTCAGGGTAAAGGGCCTGGCGCACCTTGTCCAGGGTTTGGGTTAGCAGGCCCAGCCCTTCCAGGGCCAGATATTCGCACTGTACGGGAATGATGACCCCATCGGTTGCGGCAACCAGGCCGTTGATGGTGAGTAAGCCCAAAGAGGGCGGGCAGTCAATGAGGATGTAGTCGTAGCGCGGGGCGATGTCTTCCAACGCTCGACGGAGCCGGGTTTCGCGCGCGAGTTCGTTGACCAGTTCCACCTCTGCCCCGGCCAGCGCGGGGGAAGCGGGCAACAAGGACATTTTGAGCCGCGGGTTGTGCAAGATGAGCGGCGCGGCAGGGGAGGCCCCCAAAAGCACGTCGTACGTGCCGCCGCGGATGCGGTATTTGTCCACCCCCAGGCTGGATGTGGCATTGGCTTGGGGGTCTAAATCGACCAGGAGCACGCGTTGGCCGTAATAGGCCAGGTAAGCGCCCAGGTTGATGGCTGTGGTGGTTTTGCCAACGCCGCCTTTTTGGTTGACCAGGGTGTAAATTCGGGGCATGGGAACTCCGCAGAAGGCAAGATGGATTTAGGCTTTGAGGGCTTGCTGTACTTCTTTAGGGGAAGGAGTGGCTTCGAGGCCAGGGCGCTGTACCGATGCCGCGGCCAGCACGGTGGCAAAGCGTGCGGCTTCCAAAGGATCGCGAGTGTGATACAGACGCACGAAGAACGCGGCCGCAAAAATATCGCCCGCACCGGTAGCATCGGTTTCGGAGCCCGTAGGAGCGGGGATGTGCCGCCGCTCGCCTTGCCAGTAAAGCACGGCACCTTGGGCGCCCTGGGTAACAACCAATACCGGAACGGCTTCAGCCCAGGCTGTGGCCTGGCTTTCGTCGCCGCCCAGGTCTTCGAGGCTAACCACCGCGGCCGTAGCCCATGAGAGCACTTCTTGCGCGTGGGGCCAGGCCGCTGGTGTGATGCGTCCGTCGTCCTGCCACTGCCTCAGCCATCCCTGCGGGGTAACGCCGATAAACCGCCCGGCAAAGTGTTGCGCCATGCTGGGCGGGATTTCTTGGGCAACGGGCGCCAAGTGGACGATGGGTGCGCGGCGCCAAGCCGTGGGGATGTGTTCCCACCGCAGGGGGGCGGCCAGGTTTGTGAGGCGGAGTTGACGCCCTTGGGGCGTGTTTTCCAGCACAAACGTGGTCGAGGCCGCCGCGGGCACGTGATGGCAGGCGATGCTCTCTAAAGGGGCGAGGTCCACGTCGCTGCCGTGGGAGGTTACGATGCCAGCCCTGAGCCCCATCGCCCGCGCGGTGCGGGCCGCATAGGCAACACTGCCGCCCAGTTGTGGGCCGTTGGGGGTCAGGTCGCGGCTGAGATGACCAATGGCCAGGTAATCGGGTGTGAACACAAGAAAATTATACTCGATTCGCTCCGCGTGTGGGGAAGCATGGTTGGATCACGCTCACAAAACCCGGAAGGCGCGTGCTAAAAGGTGATGCCTAACCCAAAAACAAAAGCGGCTGACCCAAGGCCAGCCGCTTTGAATTTGAAAGTGCGGTTATTTGCCCAAGCGGGCGCGTTCCTCTTCCACGATGCTTTCGTCGAGGCGCTTGAAGAGGGGCTTGGGCTTGGCAAAAGCACGGCCAGGCTCCAGCCGTTCGGCCTGCCAGCGGCCACTGGCGTCCGCGGGGTCGTAGCGCAGAACGGTGTGTTCTCCCAAGCCGTCTTCCACGGTTTCGGTGGTTTGCTGGCCAAAAAGCGGCTTTTCGTAACCCAGCGCGGCGTGCAGTTGCTCGCTGGTGTGCGGCAGGAAGGGTGCGAACAGCACTTTGAGCGCGTTGACCACCTGGAGCGCGGTGTACATGGTCGTGGCCGCGGCTTGTTTGTCGGTTTTGATTTCCAGCCACGGCGACGTGCGTTCCAGATATTTGTTGGCTTCCGAGGCCAGGGCCATGGCTTCGGCCAGCGCGGCGCGCAGTTGCACTTTCTCGATGCGCTCGCCCACTTTCTGGAATCCGGCTTCCACCGTGGCCAAGATTTCTTTGTCCACCGGGCGGAGTTCCCCAGGCTGGGGCACGCGGCCTTCCCAGTGCTTGTGGGTAAACGAAAGCACCCGATGTACCAGGTTGCCCCACGTGGCCACCAGTTCGCCGTTGTTGCGGTGCAGGAAGTCTTCCCAATCCCACATGGTGTCGCGGGTTTCGGGCATGTTGACTGTGAGGTAATAGCGCAACGGGTCAGGGTCGTAGCGGCTGAGGAAGTCCAGCCCCCAAACCGCCCAGTTGCGGCTGCCCGAAATCTTGCGGTTTTCCAGGTTCATAAATTCGTTGGCTGGCACGTCGTAGGGCAACACCAGTTCCTTGCCTTTGCCTTCCTCTTCGCCCAGGAAGATGCGGGCAAACGCGTCGCCAGAGCCGATGAGTTGGCCCGGCCAGATGACCGCGTGGAAGGGGATGTTGTCTTTGCCGATGAAATAGTAGGATTTGGTGTCGGGGTTGAACCACCAATCCTGCCATGCGTCAGGTTGGCCGGTGAGCATGCTCCATTCCACCGGTGCGGAAAGGTAGCCAATGACCGCCTCAAACCAAACGTAAAGGCGTTTGTGTTCCCAGCCTTCCAGCGGCACAGGGATGCCCCACGAAAGGTCGCGAGTGATGGGACGGCCGTGCAGGCCTTCGGCCAGAATTTGCCCCAGAGACTGCCGCACCACGTTGGGGCGCCAATAGTCTTTGCGGGCTTCCAGGAATGCGACGATGGCGTCCTGCAGTTTGCCCAGGTCAAGGTAGAAGTGTTCGGTTTCCCGCAGTTCGGGGGTAGAGCCGTCAATTTTGGAGCGGGGGTTGATGAGTTTGGTGGCGTCGAGCAGGTTGCCGCACCCGTCGCATTGATCCCCGCGGGCGTTTTCGTAGCCGCAGATGTAGCACGTGCCTTCGACATAGCGGTCGGGCAGGAAGCGCCCCAGCGTGGGCGAATACCATTGTTTGCTCTTTTGGGTGTAGAGGTAGCCGTTTTCCTTGAGCGCCAAAAAGATGCTTTGGGAAACCTTGAAGTGGTTTTCGGTATGGGTGGTAGTAAACAGATCGTAGGTCAGTCCGGCTTTTTGGAAGAGTTCCAAAAAGCGGCTGTGATAGCGTTTGTACACCTCTTCGGGGGTGGTGCCTTCCTCGTCCGCGCGCACGGTGATGGGTGTGCCGTGCGCGTCTGAGCCCGAAACCATCAGCACATGGTTGCCTTTCAGCCGATGATAGCGGGTGAAAATATCCGCGGGCAGATAAGCGCCGGTGAGGTTGCCGACGTGAATGTCGGCATTGGCATAAGGCCAGGCAACGCCAACTAAGATGTATTCGCTCATAAAGGCCTCCGAAAGTAGTCAGGTAGTCAAGTCGTCGGGTGGTCGGGTAGTCAAAATGGAAACAGGCCGGCGTAGAAGCCGACCTGTGGAAAGCCGGAGTGGGAATGCCCACCGCGCGGTGATCGCCCAGGCCCGGCGATCACTCCGGCTCGGTGGTGGACATCATCATCATGCCGAGGGAAGAGCAAATCAACAGGTTCATCGTTGTGGCAACCTGTGAATGAGGATGTCTAATTTTACCATAACTGAGCCCTGATCGTGGTTGTGCCGCTGGCCCAACGTTTGCACGTGGCCTTACTACCCGGCTTATTTGCTCCCAAATAGGCGGCATATCCCCTAAAAACGCGTGCTAAAAAGGCCCTGGCGTCAGGTCCGATACAGTTTTTCGTTCCCTTTCATCCATCCAGCCCGATTGTGCATTATAATGTAGCCATCTTGCGGAACGGAGGAAAGCATGGCTCAATATCAGCCGCGTGGCATGTATTTTGAAGACTTTGAAATTGGGCAGCAAATCGTCACGGCTGGGCGCACCATCACCGAAGCCGACATCGTGGCCTTTGCCGGCCTGTCGGGCGATTACAACCAACTGCACACGGATGCCGAATTTGCCAAGCAAACAGCCTTTGGCCAGCGGATTGCGCACGGGCTGTTGGTTACGAGCATTGCCAGTGGGCTGGCCGCACAAACTGGTATTTTGGAAGGCACCACCATTGCTTTCCGGGAAATTCGCGATTGGAAGTTTGCCAAGCCGGTCTTCATCGGCGATACCATCCATGTGGTGTTGGAAGTGATTGCCACCAAAGCCATGCGCCGTTTGGGCGGTGGCGTGGTGGACATCAAGGTGGATATTCGCAATCAGCACGATGAGACCGTAATTCGCGGTGTGTGGTCGGTCATCATGGCCAGTCGGCCTTGAGGACGGCCACATGCTGAAACCGCACTTTTGGAGTGTGCCGTGAGTGACGAGGAACGGCAACCGCCGTTGTCGGAAGAACCGCTTCCCCAGCAGGACGGGGAAGCCAACCAGCAAGAAGCGCCGCTTGAAGAAACGCCTTTGACTGCTTCGCAGACCGATGCGGCAGACGAAGGCGCCCACCCAGCAGGGGGTGAGAGGGACGTTGCGCCGTTGCCTGAAGACGCGCTTCCGCCTGCTTCGTGGCTTGAAGGTGAAACCGTGTTTGTCACCCCACCACCTGCGGACGCGGTGCCCGCGCCGGAAGGTGAAAGCGAGGCCGCCCCAACCGCGGCAGAAGAGGCCATGAGCGCGACTGAGGCGCTGGATGAAGCCCTGCCCGCGACGCCTGCGGCAGACGAAGCCGCGCAGGTCGAGGCTGTAAGCCCATCCGAACCCGCTGAGACGCGGCAGGAAGCAAGCCAGCCCTCAGCCGAACCCGAAGAGGCGTCCCCGCCCGAAGAGACAACAGCGGTTGATGCAGGCCGCACCCTTATCGTGGCCACCACCGAGGCGGATGAAGCGCCCCCCGCGCAGGAAAGCAGCCCCACACAGGAGGCCGCGGCCGTGGTGCGCGCCCCTGTGCCGCCGCCTCCACCGCTGGACACGCCGCCTGAGGTCACCCACGTGCCCTTGGATGAGCATGGGTTCCCCATTGCCACCGAGCCCAGTGATGTGCCCACTTTGGGCACCACGCCGCCCACTACCTTGCAGCCCCAGGCGTCTGCATACCAAGCGCCTTCTGAGCCGCCTTCCCCACCGCGGTCGCAACCGCCGCGGTGGTCGTCACAGCCGCCGCGGCCGCCGTTTTGGCGGCGTTCCCTGGGGTGCGCTTTGCGCGCGTTTTTGGTGTTGGCCTTTTTCCTCATTGTGGCTGGCGCAGGGTTGGCCGCGTTTGGCGTGTACAAGTATTACAGCATTGCCTCAACCCTGCCCAATGTGGACGACCTCAAAGCCCGGGCCGCGCATTTTGAAACCACGCGCATCTTGGATCGCAACGGCGATGTGCTTTACGAAATCCTCGACCCCCACGCGGGGCGTCGTACTTACGTCACTCTGGACCAAATTTCGCCTTACATGGTTGCCGCAACCCTGGCCACCGAAGACAAGAACTTCTACGAACATCCGGGCATTGATATTTGGGCCATTGCACGCGCGTTTTGGCAGAATTACACCACAGGCGAGGTGGTTTCCGGGGCTTCGACCATCACCCAGCAGTTGGCGCGGGCGCTCCTGCTCTCGCCCGACGAGCGCGGCCAGCGCACGTATCGCCGCAAATTGCGTGAGGCCATCCTCGCAATGGAAATCACGCGGCGGTATTCCAAAGACGAAATTTTGGAACTCTACCTCAACGAGATTTACTACGGTAACCTGGCCTATGGCGTTGAGGCTGCCGCGGAAACTTATTTCCACACCACTGCCGATAAGTTGACCCTGGCACAAGCCGCTTTTTTGGCGGGGCTACCCCAGGCGCCCGCAGTGTATGACCCCTACACCAACCGCGACGTGGCCATGCAACGCTATCGCCAGGTGTTGGGCTTGCTCTATCAAACCAGTCAGGAACAAGGCTGTATTCAGGTCAGCAACAGCGTGCATCCCATCTGCGTGACCGCGGCCGATGTGCAACAGGCCTTGGCCGAAATGGAAGCCTACGACTTCCCGCCGCCTGAGGTGCCCATCCGCTTCCCCCATTGGGTCAATTACATTCGTTCTCTGCTGGAAGAACGCTACGACCCCCAGACCATCTACCGCTCTGGCTTCACGGTTTATACCACCCTGGATCCGAATTTGCAGACCCGCGCCCAGGAAATCGTCCAACAGCAGGTGCACGCGCTTTCAGCCAAACACGTGACCGATGGCGCATTGGTGGCCATCCGCCCCACCACAGGCGAAATTTTGGCCATGGTGGGCTCTGCGGATTTTTACAATGAAGCCATCCACGGCCAGGTCAACATGGCCTTGGCCCCGCGTCAGCCGGGCTCTTCCATCAAACCCCTTACCTATGTGGCGGCTTTTGAAAAAGGCTGGACACCAGCCACGCTGATTTGGGACGTGCCCAGCGAGTTCCCGCCTTCGGGTAACCCCGACGACCCTCGCCCGCCTTACAAGCCGGTCAATTACGATGGCCGTTTCCACGGGCCAGTGACCGTGCGTACCGCGTTGGCCAATTCCTACAACATCCCCGCGGTCAAAACCCTGCAGTTTGTGGGTATCTATGACGATCCCAACACGCCGCAGAAGGACGGCCTGGTAGGGATGGCCGAGCGTTTGGGCATTACCACGCTGACGCGTGACGATTATGGCCTTTCGCTCACCCTGGGCGGGGGCGAGGTCAAGTTGCTGGAACTCACGGGCGCGTATGCCGTGTTTGCCAACGGGGGTAAGCGCGTGCCGCCGGTGGCCATTACCCGCATTGTGGATTATCAGGGCAACACCGTGTACGAATACACCCCGCCGCCTGGCGAACAGGTCCTGCGGCCGGAGCATGCGTACCTCATCACGTCCATCCTTTCCGATAACCAGGCCCGGGCCCCAGAATTTGGCCTGCACTCGGTGCTCAATTTGCCCTTCCCTGCCGCGGCCAAAACTGGCACCACCAACGACTTTCGGGATAACTGGACCATGGGCTACACCCCCGACTTGGCCGTTGGCGTGTGGGTGGGCAACGCGGATAATAGCCCCATGGTCAACAGCAGTGGTTTGACAGGCGCGGCTCCCATTTGGGCGCAGTTTATGCAGTATGCGGAAAATTACCTCACCCACGGCAACCCTACGCCTTTCAACCGGCCTGCTGG
>JAADCW010000008.1 GCA_013154225.1 Chloroflexota bacterium | reverse complement strand
CCGCCTTTGGCCGCTTCAACGCGGATCCGCTCAATGCGCTGGGCTTCCTGCTGGCGCTCGGCTTCCTGCCCCACCTGCATGGCCTTTTGCCACACTTCCACGTGGCCGGCGCGCATTTCCATGGGGAACGTGCCCACCACCAGGCTTTGCCAGCGTTTGGGCAGGAATTTCCGAAAGAGGGCAATGTTTTCCTCACTGCCGCCGATGAGAATCCGCCGCACTTTATGGCGGGCGAAAAAGCGCATGGCGGCTTGGGCGGCCTGACGCATGTTGCGTTCAATGACTTCTTCCAGGTAGTTATCCAGGCCGGGCGCGCCAACCCGCCGCCCCGGGGCAGACGAGCCGCCGCCGGCTTTGACTTTTCGCACTTCTTCCCCTTGGAAGCCTTCCTGCTCTTCGAGCACCCCCAAGTGGAAGAGGAAAAACCGCGCCCGTTCTTTGTCTACCAAGACCACCCCATAGTAGCCATACGCATCAAACAGCGCGACCAGGGGGCGCACATACGGATGCTTGCCTTCCCAAATTTGATCGCGCACACTGACTTGCATGGTGTAAACACGGAAGAAATCCGCATCTTGGGCGGAAAACACAGCCACCCCTCGGCCACTCCAATCGTGGCCCTGGTCGAAATATTGGCGGATGGCTTCTGCATCTTGCGTGAGCGAGGTGCGCTTGAGCAAGGCCCGCAGGCGGGCACGGTGGTCGTCGGTGTTGCCTAAAGCGGGGTCGGTGTTGAGATAAACCGACAAGACGGGCGCGTCAAAGGCCATGGCGGCCAGATCGCGTAACTCGGCTTCCGAAACGACGTGCTCGATCATTCAGCCACCTCCTCATGGGGAAAGGCGAATAAAACCAACCGCACTGCACAGTGGCGTCAAAACGCCACCGCGCAGTGCGGCGATTAACCTAAGCACGCGTTAGTGCGGGCGTTTGCCCAGGGTAAGTTGCAGATCCAGTTTCTTGCCATCCCGCAACACGGTGAGGGTAATGGTGTCGCCAGGGCTGGTGTAAGTGAAGAGATAGTGCAGGAGGTCGTTGAATTCCCGTACCGGGTGGCCGTCCACCGCGATGATGAGATCGCCGCCCGGCGGCAAGGTTTGGTAATTCTCACGCTCGTCCAGCGGCACTGCGCCTTTGAGGCCAGCTTTGTCTGCAGGGCTGCCGGGCACCACAGAAACCACATACGCGCCGGTTTGCTGAGGCAGGTTGAGTTCTTCGACCTCTTCCAGGGTCAGGTCATCCACGCTGGAAATGCCCAGGTAGGGGTAATCGTAATAGCCCTGCTTGATCAACGCGGGCACCACACGGCGCACGATGTTGCTGGGGATGGCAAAGCCAATGCCGCTGTTGACGGGTTCCCCAACAAAGGACGACGTGGTGCGGATCGCCCGGTTGATGCCGATCACCTGGCCTTCCATGTTGAGCAGCGGGCCGCCCGAGTTCCCCGGGTTGATGGGCGCGTCGGTTTGAATCATATCGCCCGCGGTGAAGTAGCCGCCTTGCGCGGCTTCATGTTCCGAGGGCAGGGTGCGCCCCAGTGCGGAGACAATCCCCATGGTCATGGTGCCCTTCAGGCCAAAGGGGTTGCCCAAGGCCACCACGATTTGGCCCACCTGCACCTTGTCGGAATCGGCCAGCGGCAGGGGGTGCAGTTCTTCCGCGGGGACGTCCTGCACCTGGAGCACGGCCAGGTCAGAATCCTTGTCGGTGCCCACAATCCGAGCCCAGGCTTTGCGCCCTGAGAGGAAGTCCACTTCCACCTTTTCCGCGCCATCCACGACGTGGAAGTTGGTCACGACGTGGCCTTCCTTGTCATACACAAAGCCCGAGCCCTGCGCGCCGCCGTCGGGCAGATAGACCCGAATGGCCACCACGCCCGGGGAAACCTGGCGGTAAAGGTCCACCAACGTGGTTTCAAACGTGCTGAGGTTCCCCGTGGCGGGTGCCGTCACCGAAGGCGGCGACGTGGGTTCTGCGGCCCCATTGCCCGAAGCCGGCGGCGGGACCGTGGGAAGCACGGCCTCAGCCGTCGGCGCGGCGGGGCTGTTGTTGAACGCCGTGAAAAACGGCGTGAGCGAACACGCCAAAGAAAACGTGGCCAACACGGCCAACAACACAATCCAAATCGGCCATCGTTGTAAGGCTTTCATGGCTACACTCCTTCAAAAAGAATCTTCGCGCGCCTTGCGGCGCGCGAGCGGTTTAGCGATGCCCTCGCAAACGAGCCAACTCCTCGAAGAGTTGTCGTTCTCTGGGCGTCAGATCTTTGGGTATCGTGACTTTGACATGCACGAACAGGTCGCCGTGGCGGTCGGGGTTTTTGAGATAAGGCATCCCCCGCCCGCGCAGGCGGTAAACCTGCCCCGGTTGGGTGCCGGGTTTGATGGTGAGGATGACGTCGCCCCCTGGTGTGGGGACGGTCACTTCACCGCCGAGCACCGCGGTGTACAAATCCACGGTGACTTCGGTATGCAAGTCGTGCCCTTTGACCTCAAACCGTGGGTCGGGCATGACTTCCACCACCAGATACAGGTCGGCCTTGGTGCCATCGGGCAAAGGCACGGCCTCTGGCAGGCGGATGCGGGTGCCCGTGCGGGCACCAGGCGGAATCTTCACTTCCAAACGGCGACCATTGACGGCAATGTGGCGCACCGAGCCGTGGTAGGCTTCCTGCAAGGTAATGGCGATGGGCTGTTCATAGGCCCGCGGCCGCGGCTTGCGCCGTCGGGTTGTGCCCGCGCCGGCATATGCCCCGCGGCCTTGCGCCGCGCCCATATCGCCAAAATCCATGCCGCCAAAGCCGCCAAACAAATTGCGGAAGAAATCCGAAAAACCACCGATACCACCTAACAGGTCGTCCAAGTCTCGGAATTCCACCCGCACGCCACCGGGCGCCGCACCCCAAGATTCCCAATCAAAGGGCGCCTGGCCACCCGTGGCCTGCCAGCGCTGATACGACGCAGAAAACTGGTCGTATTTGGCGCGCTTTTCTGGATCCGAAAGCACCTGATAGGCCTCGTTAATTTCCTTGAACTTCTCTTCCGCAGCCTTATCACCAGGATTCCGATCCGGATGATATTTCAACGCCAACTGCCGATAGGCTTTTTTGATTTCTTCGGCACTGGCGTTGCGATCCACTCCCAAAATCTTGTAGTAATCCTTATATTCCATAAAATTCACCTCTCCTTAACCGCAGCCGGGTATAGCCCCCGCATTGATTGTATGCCAAGGCGGAAACAAAAGTCAAGCGCACCTTTGATTTCTAACAAAACTCTAATCGCAATTTATAAGTTTGCAAAACTTTCCAACCAAGGCTATAATTAGCAGCATCACCCGGCGTAGCCCGAGGGCAGGAGGCTCACACTGGAAACGCGGCGTATCACTCAAAATCTGTACCCGCAAGAAAACGCACCCGCCACGCAACAACTTCGGCCAGGGGAAAAATTGGCCGACCGCTACCTGATTCAGGAAGTCATCGGCGTTGGCGGGATGAGTGCGGTCTATCGGGCGCGGGATCTCCACTTCCCCAACATTGTCAAACTGGTTGCAGTCAAAGAAATGCTCAACCAGGCCCGCGACCCTTCGGTACGCGCGACCATCATGCACAACTTCGAGCGCGAAGCCCACATCATTGCCAGCCTGAGCCACCCTGCCATTCCCCATATCTACGACTTTTTCACCATTGAAGATCGGGCTTACCTGGTGCTGGAATACATCCACGGCCAAAACCTGGAAGCCATCCTCAACGCAACCGAAGGCTTCCTGCCCGAAGAAGAGGTGCTCACGTGGGCTGTGGAACTCTGCGATGTGCTCCACTACCTCCACACCCGCCAGCCCACGCCCGTGGTCTTCCGCGATATGAAGCCCTCCAACATCATGCTCAACCAATCGGGCAAAGTGGTGTTGGTGGACTTTGGCATTGCCAAGCTGTTCCAATCAGGGCAGAAGGGTACCATGATCGGCACCGAGGGCTACGCACCGCCGGAACAATATCGGGGTGAAGCCACCCCGTTGGTGGACATCTACGCGCTGGGTGCAACCCTGCACCATCTGCTCACCCGCCGCGATCCGCGAATGGAGCCGCCTTTCTCGTTCCATGAGCGGCCTATCCGCCAAATCAACCCCAACGTTTCCCCCGAGTTTGAAGCAGTTATCAACCGCGCTTTGGCTTACGAACCTTCGGAACGGTTCCAAAGCGCGCTGGAGATGAAAGAAGCCCTGCTGGCCGTGGCGCGCAAAACCGGTGCGCTTTCTTTGTTGGGCAAAGCCCGCGCCAGCGGAAGTTTGACCACCGGCCTCATTGGGTCCAGCGACATCAAGCCCCTGTGGGTCTTTGAAGCCGAAGACGAAATCCGCGGCACGCCGCTTTACCATCAAGGCGTGGTGTATTTCGGCGCTTACGACAACAACGTGTACGCCATCAACGCCGACGATGGTTCTTTCAAATGGAAGTTCCCCACCGAAGGCGGCGTGGTCACCCGCCCGCTGGCCAACAAAAAGCACCTCTACTTTGGCTCGCGCGATGGGCACCTGTATGCCCTCACCCTCAACCTGGGGCGAATGGTTTGGCGTTACCCCACGGAGGGGGCGGTGTATTCCTCCCCGCGCATGGCCGAGGACTTCATCTTCTTCGGCTCAGACGACGGCCGCCTGCACGTGGTGCACACCAACGGCGGACGGCGGGTATGGACGTTTGAAGCCGGCGCGCCCATCCGCTCCACGCCTTTCCTGGACAAGGAGCACGTCTATTTCGGCACCGAAGAGGGCGATTTCTACTGCCTGGACTTCCGAGGCAAAATCTTCTGGCGCTACCGTGCCAAGCGCGGGATTACCTCTTCGCCCATCGTGCATCAGGGCGTGGTCTACTTTGCCGATTTAGGCGGCGTGCTCCACGCGCTGGACGCACAAAACGGCTGGGTTTTGTGGCGCTTCCGCATGGGCAAAGGCTCGGTCTCTACACCGGCCATCAGCGGGCGCTATGTTTTCATCGGCTCAGCCGATGGCGCAGTTTACTGCGTAGATACCGAACGCGGCCGTGAAATGTGGCACTACCAAACCAAACATCAGGTGCCTGGCTCACCTGTGGCCAACGATGAATACGTTTTCATCGGCTCAGCCGATGGCAACATGTACTGTCTGGAGGTCAAAAACGGCCACCTGCGCTGGAAATTTCCCACCGAGGGACCCATTACCGGCGCGGCGGCGCTCGTCAACAACATGCTTTATTTCGGTTCTACCGACCATCGCCTTTACGCCCTGATGATCTAACATTCCCATCCCCGATGGCCGGGCTTTATTCAAGATGGTTTAACCACCTTTTTAGGAGAGCCCGATGATATCCAAATTTGCTCGCGCCATGGGGGTGGCCTTTCTGTTGGCCTGGATTGGAACGGCTTGTCAATCTATTCCGCAAGAGCCTCCACCTAACACCCAGGCCACTATTCAGGCCGCAGTAGGCACACAACTGGCACAATACACGCCCGCGGTAGATTACCAAGCCACCATCACAGCCCAGGCCAACCAAATTGCCTCGCAAAGCACCGCCATAGCCGCCCTGCAGGCCACGCCCGACACCCAAGAGGCCATCCGCCAGGCCCTGCTGGCCCGCCTGGGCTGGCCTGCCGACCAACTTTCGTTTGACATTGCCGAAATTCGCGGCGAATACGCGGTTGGCAGCCTCAGTCGGGTTGGCGAAATGGGCGGGGCGGCCTGGTTTGCCGTTCACAGCAACGGGCAATGGGTGATCTTGCACATTGGGCAAGGCGTTCCTTATTGTGAGGAACTGGAGCCCTTCAACCCACCCACCGATTGGATTTCGCACTGCGTGGATGTCACTGGCAACACTGTCCAACGCTAAAACCCTCGCAGTGCACTCAACAACACCGTCAGCATTGCTGAGCCTCGCGGCTCATCCACCACTTGGCTTCCCCGTCCGCGCGCAAAGCCGCGCAGGCGAGGTACCGTTGGAGGAGCACTTCCAGTGAAACTGCGAAACCTTTGGGACAAACTTCGCGGCCTATTGGCCTCCAGCGAGGAAAAGGACTCTGATGCTACCGAGCCCCTTCCTCCAACCGCGCCTCCTCCCGAGCACAACATTGCCAGCACCCGCCCTTTGGGCGAGGAAGAAGTCGAGCACCTGCTCGACGAAATGGGCACGCCTATTCGCCCTCAGCAGGTTGTGGTCGGCTTAGGCTATTCCACCGGCCTTCAGCGCGAACACAACGAAGATGCCATTTATGCCAACGTGGCCAACCTCAGCGCCAACGGCCGCGATTTACTCTTTGGGCTGTTCGTTGTCGCGGATGGCATGGGTGGGCACCAACACGGTGAAGTGGCCTCTGAGGTTGCCACGCGCGCCCTCACCCAATACCTGCTCAACAGTGTTTACGACCCGCTTTTCAAACCCAACCCCGAAGTGCCGCAAGAGGCACTGATGGACCTGATGCGCGAAGGCGTGCGTCGAGCGCATCGGGCGGTGCTTGAAAACGCGCCCGGCGGCGGCACCACCATCACAGCCGCGCTCCTGCTCAACGAGCAACTCACCATTGCCCACGTCGGCGACAGCCGCGCCTACACCCTCTACCCCGACGGGCGCATGGAAGTCCTCACGCGCGATCATTCCCTGGTCAAACGCCTGGAAGAACTGGGGCAACTGACCCCCGAAGAAGCAGCGGTGCATCCCCAGCGCAACGTCCTTTACCGTGCTTTGGGCCAAGCCGAACCCTTTGACCCGGATGTGTTTACTACCCCGGCACCCAAACAAGGTTATCTTTTGCTCTGCTCTGATGGGCTCTGGGGCGTAGTGTCCGAAGAAAACCTTTTCCAAATTGTGATGGACGCAGAAACCCCGTCGCGGGCCTGCCAACAATTGGTCAAAGCCGCCAACGCTGCCGGTGGGCCGGATAATATCTCGGTTATTTTGGTGCAATTCCGCGATAAATAAGCCCACCGGGGAAATCCCACTGGGGGTGCGCCTCGCGCCCTGCCCTGCTCCCAAGCCCCCAACGACGACCCCACTGCACCTGTGAGAGCGCCTATGGGCAACTTTTCTTTTGATGAGCAGAACTATTACGAAATTCTGGGCGTGGCCCGCGATGCTTCTCCCCAGGAAATCAAGCAAGCCTATTTGGCGTTGGTGAGGCGTTACCACCCCGACGTCAACCCCGCCCCCAACGCGCACGAACTGTTTGTCCGAATCCAGGAAGCCTACCAGGTGCTTTCGGATCCGGAAAAACGTGCAGCTTACGACGAGAGCCTTCCCCCACTACCGCTCACCATCACCACCCAACTCAGCCGCCAGGCATTGCTTCGGGTGCCTGACCCGCAGTTGGTGTACGTCTTGCTCCACATTGCCCCTTCCGAAGCCGCAAAAAACGCGTACAAACGGCCGCCCCTCAACGTTTGCCTGGCCCTGGACCGCTCGACATCCATGAAAGGCAAGCGTCTTGCCGCGCTCAAGCGTGCGGCTTCCATGTTGGTGGACGACTTACAAGAAGACGACATCTTTTCTGTGGTGGCCTTTGACGACCGCGCGGAAGTGCTCATTCCTGCCACCCGTGGGCAAGACAAAGCGTACCTCAAACAGCGCATCCAGCGCCTGGAAGCCGGCGGCGGCACGGAGATTTTCCAAGGGCTTCGGGCCGCCTTCCAGCAAGTGGGCCGCTTTTATCGCCCCGACCACCTGAACAACATCATCCTGGTTACCGACGGCCACACCTACGGCGACGAAGAAAAATGCTACCGCCTGGCCGAGCAGGCAAAACATCGGGGCATCGTGATCAACGGCCTGGGCATTGGCGACAAATGGAACGACGCCTTCCTGGACCGCCTCACAGCCATCACCGGCGGCAGTGCCCAGTTGGTGCTCTCGGCTCGCGATATTGAGGCCTTCCTGGAAAAGCACATCCGCGGGTTGAGCAACCGCTTTGCCGAGCGCGTGCTGTTGGAATACCAACTCCCCGAAGGCGCAGAACTGCGCTACGCCTTCCGCATCGCGCCCGACGTGGCCCCTGTGGCCTTGGAACAGCCCTTGGTGCTGGGCGGCGTGCCGCGTGAGGGTTCCCTGCAAGTTTTGCTGGAAATTCTGGTGCCCCCCACCGATTTAGAAGCTTCCCAGCAACTCATCCTCCAGGGCACGTTCAGCGCCCATTTGCCCGCCCAGATTCCGCCGCTGTATCAACATTCTTACCGCCTGGCCATGCCCCTCAAAGACCAGGCCGACCTCACTCCACCCCCTGCCGAACTGGTCGAAGCCATGGGGCGCCTCACCCTCTACCGGATGCAGGAAAAAGCCCAGGAAGACCTGGCCCAAGGCCGTGTCGCCCAGGCTACCCGCAAACTGGAACAACTTGCCAGCCGCCTTTTGCTCGAAGGGCAAGTGCAGTTAGCCCAAACCATTCATCAGGAAATCGCCCAAATTCACCACACCCGCCGGCTTTCCCCGGCTGGGCAAAAAGCCATCAAGTTTGGCACCCGAGCACTGTTACTGCCTGCCCGCATTGACCCGTCTTCTCAAGAGAAACCGTCATGATTCGCTGTCCCGTTTGTCAACACGAAGAATTTGAGGGCGCGCTCTACTGCAGCGAATGCGGCGCGCCGCTTTACACCCGTCCCTCAACCACCCAAAACCTGGGCAAAGGCTCGCAATCGTCTTGGGCGCTGCAAACCGACGAGGCTCAGCCCGGAAAAGCGCCGCTGCGCGTCGCGCTCTACCTGGTCGAAAGCGGCCAACGCCTCTTTTTGGAAGGCGCGTCAGAATGGACCCTGGGGCGCCGCGCCGAAGGCCAAGCCGTGCTTCCCGACCTGGACCTCACGCCCTATCACGCTTACGAACAGGGCGTTTCACGCCTGCACGCTGCCATTCGGGTCTATCCCGATGGGCGTGTGACCATCACCGACCTGGGTTCCTCCAACGGCACCCGGGTCAACGGTGTCAAAATTTTGCCCAACACCCCTCACACCCTCCAGCACGGCGATATGGTCGCGCTGGGAAAACTCTTCTTCCAAGTGCTCATCCAAACCTAATTCCACCCGCGGAGAAGCAAATCTATGGCTATTACGCTGTTGCTCCACATCCCTAACGAAGAACCCATCGCAGGCGAAGCCGACGAATTGCCTTCGCCGCAAGACACCATGCTGGTCATCCGCAATCCCCGTCGGCGGGATGGCAAAGATATTCACTACCTGGAACCCGAAGTCACCACCATTATTATCCCCGTAAGCCGTGTGACCCTCATTGAGGTCATGCCCAGCGCCGAAGACGAGGACATCATCGGCTTTGTACGCGACTAACCCAAAGGAACGCACCATGCCCCCCGAAAAACAGGAACGCCCTCCCCGAATTCTTATTGTTGACGATGAAGACCGTATGCGGCGCTTCATTCGCCTCAACCTGGAATATGATGGGTTTGAGGTCATCGAAGCCGCAAACGGTCGCGAAGCCTTGGATCAGGTGAGACAATCCTTCCCTGATTTGGTGCTGTTGGACGTCATGATGCCCGACCTGGATGGCTTCGAAGTCCTGCGGATGCTGCGCGAGATCAGCGACGTGCCGGTCATCATGCTCACCGCCAAAGGGGAAGAGGAAGACATTGTGCGGGGTCTGGAACTGGGCGCAGACGACTACATCACCAAACCTTTCAGCACCCGCGAATTGGTGAGCCGCATCAAAGCTGTTTTGCGCCGGACCCAATCGGTGCGCGGTTCTTTGCACGGCGTGGTCGAGGTGGACGACCGCCTCAAAATTGACTTTGACCGCCGAGAAGTGTGGGTGGACGGCAAACTGGTGAAACTCCGCCCCACCGAATATCGCCTGCTCTATCACCTGGTGCAAAACGCGGGTTGGGTCATGACCTACGAGCAACTTCTCACCCGCGTGTGGGGCTATGAATACCGCGATGAATACCACTACGTTCGCCTTTACATCAACTACCTCCGCCAAAAAATCGAAGAAGACCCTTCGCACCCCAAATACATCCTCACCGAGCGCGGGGTGGGTTACCGTTTTGTAGATTTTCGGCGCAACAAGAAAAACGCGGAAAAATACAAAGCGCAACAGGAAGCACAGGAAAAAGAAGAAAAGGAACGCCAAACTGAAAAAGCCGCGGCCGAAAAATCAGATGCCGACGAAAAAGCCTAAACGGCCGAAACCGCCACCCAAGCGCCCTGCTGAGCAGGGCGCTTTTTGATTAGCCGCGTTTGCGCCTGGATTTTGGCAACACCCCAACCTGCAAACCTTTAACAAAATGCTTATCTTTTGCTTGTATTCTTCTTATATTTCGGCGGTATTAAAAAAGTGAAGCAAATGCAAAGCAACGACATCCTCCGCACCAAGGCATACCCAGGTGCGGATAAAAGGAGGTGAACTATGGCCGAACTGGTACGGTGGGATCCTTTCCGCGAAATGATTTCGCTGCGGGAAGCCATGGATCGCCTCTTGGATGAAGCCTTCACCCGTCCGCTGTCGTTGAATGCGGGCGAGGGCTTGGCCTTGGTGCCGCAGATTGACATGTACCAAACCAACGATGAGGTCGTGGTCAAGGCCACCATCCCGGGCGTGAAGCCGGAAGACCTCCACATTACCGTCAGCGGCGACGTGCTGACCATTCGCGGTGAAATCAAAGAAGAGGAAGAGGTGAAAGACGCCACCTACCTGATCCGCGAACGCCGCTACGGCACGTTCTCCCGGTCGGTACCCCTTCCGGTGCCTGTGGTGGCCGACAAGGCGAAAGCCGAATTTGAAAACGGCGTGCTGACCCTGACCTTGCCCAAGGCCGAAGAGGTGCGTCCGAAGACCATCGAGGTGAAGGCGAAGAAATAGCCCAATTCCGCAGCCGGGCTTCAAGCCGGGGAGCCTCACCCTCCCCGGCTTTCACTTAGCCCTCCATGCCCGGCCAGGGAGGAGTTCCCATGCCTGCATATACCTTTCGCTGTGAAAAATGCGGCGTGGTTTTCACCCGCCGATATAGTTTTCAAGATGATTTGAGCCAAGTGCAATGCCCCAATGGGCATCGCGAAGTGACGCGCGTCTTTCGGCCGCCTGCCATTGTATTCAAAGGCAGTGGGTTTTACGTTACTGATCATGGCCGAAAAGGGAATCACAGCCACACCAGCACCAAGAAAACCTCCTCCAACACGGCCAAAAGCGAAACCTCTGCGAGCGCTTCGAGCGCATCCTCTTCCAAAAAAGAGGCCACACCGGCCAAGGCTTCCGCGACGCAATGATTACGGCTTCAAAACAGCACCAGGCGCTTGCTCGTAAAGCAAACGCCTGGTTGTTTTTTAACCCCGTTTGCGTCTCGTTTGCGCCTCAGGCTAAAGTTTGAATTCCATCTTGAGCTGCGGCTTGGGCGGATTCATACGCCGTTCAATTTCTCGGGCAATGGTTTCCTCATCCGGCACCAGGCCCTTGGCTTCGCGCTCCCGCTGGCAAACTTCGCAGGGGCACAATTTGCGCAAATAGCCCCAGTTGTAAATGCCATAATGATGGCCATCTTCCCAAATGATGTTGATGCCGTAGTTGCCCACAGGGTCAATGGCTTTGATGTGGGTGCGCGGTGAATCTTCGGTGGGCAGGTAGAAAACCACCGGATCGGGGTCGCGGCGCATGTTTTCGTGGCCGCCCGCGCACTCTGCACACGGGCACGCGTGGCGCAACAGCGAAAAGGAATATACACTCTCGTGACCGTCTTCCCACACAATGGTCAGTTCGGCTTTTTTGCGGTCGGCAGTAATACTGGTTGGTTTGGGCATCGTGGTCATAACACGCTCCGATTTTCAAGGCTAAGACGCTGTTTCGTCCGCGGTTTGCTCTTGTGCGGCAGGGTAAGACCCCAGCAGTTTAACAAAAGCCGCTCGCGAAAGCAAGCCCACCAGGGCTTCCTGGCACACTGGATCTTGCCAATGGCCTTCAAAGTCCAAATAAAACACATATTGCCAAGGGCGGTTGCGGCGAGGGCGGCTCTCGAGTTTGGTCAGGTTGAGGCCACGGCGGGCAAACTCATCCAAACAACGGTTCAGTGCGCCTGGGCGGTGCGGCACGGCAAAAACCAGCGATGTTTTGGAATGCGGGCTCAGGGGTGCTTCTTGATGGCCAATGACGAAGAAGCGGGTGATGTTCCAGGGTAAATCCTGCACATCCGAATCCAGAATCTCCAGGCCATAGATTTCAGCGGCCAAACGGCTGGCCAAAGCCGCCACGCCAGGCTGAGGATCAGCGGCCAAATCCTTGGCGCTGCCTGCAGTATCGTACCACGGTTCAGGGTGCCAACCGTGGCGGGCTAAATAGTCTTCGCACTGCGCCAATGCCTGGGGGTGAGAGCGCACCCGGCGGATGTCTTCCATGCGGGTGCCCTTGGGAGCCATGAGGTGATGCCGCACCGAAAGGTAAATTTCGCCGCTCACCCGCAGGTCGTGTTCCAAAAGCAGGTCGTAGGCTTTGTTGATGGAACCAGCAACCGCGTTTTCTACAGGGAGCACGCCAAAATCTGCCCGGCCTTCTTCCACCGCGGTGAAAATTTCCTCAAAAGTGCGGCAGGGCAAGGTTTGCACCTCAGCACCAAAATGCTGGCGAATGGCCTCTTCGGAATACGCTCCATGCTCCCCTTGAAACGCGACGGTGGTCATTTTTCCTGCTCCTTCCGACGTTGGAACGCGGCCAATTGGGTTGCGATCCACGCTTCCAGATCGTCCCAGTCCACGGTCTGCAAATGGATTTGGTCAGGCCGTAGTTTGGCGGCTTCGCCCAAATAGACGTGGATGATTTCTTTCTGGGTTTTGGTGGTGTTCCAATGGACCAAAATCCGCACCACCCGCGGCATCTGATGCGGCACACTCATTTCGTGCCCGCAGAGCAGGGGCACATCCCACCAGCCCAACTGCCGCGCGGCCAAAGCCGGGAACTCGGCGTTGAGGTCTGGGGTGGTGGTCAAAATTGCGCTGGCCACGTCTTCGGCCTCGATGCCGTTGAGGTGAATCATCAGCGCCAGCAAGCGGCGGGTTTCCCGCAAAATATCTTCTCGGGTGTTGGCCGGCACGGTCACCGCGCCGCGCACACCCCGACACATCAAAGGCATAGTCGCTCCTTTAGGGCAAAATTTTGAACTTAAACACCAACAGCCGCCGTGCCGCGGCCTGCAAACCGGCCTCGGAATCGTCGTAAGGCAAATGTGCTTTTTGCAACAACGCCCGATAGGCCACAGGCTGGCTCCACGCGAAACCCCTCAGCCACGAAAGGGCTTCCTCAAAGGGCAGACGCGCGGCCAAAGCCTGCAACTGCTGGCGGCCAATCACAATGGTGGCCTTGGGGTGATCCATCAGGGCACGATACCACGCGGCGCTTTCGTCTTGCGCGGCCACGGCGTAATAGGCCGAGCCGTCAGGTTCTTTGCCAATGATATCCAACAACGCGCGATAATCCTTGCCGTCTTCCTGCCCGACAAGGCTCAACAGCAATTGATATTCGCCCAATAAACAATTCAAGCCCAAGCGATAAACCCATAGCGGCAACTGCCATAACAAACGTTGCCCACTACGGCGCGAGGCTTGCGACTGCACAGATGCTGCCACGCCGTACTCCTACAATGTTTTTTCAATTCCCCTTTTATATGCCTTGGAGCGCCAAAAGTCAAGTCACCCAAGGGCACTATGTGGAAGTTGCGCCATCTTCCCCCAAGCGCTGGGTCACCCGAAACCGCACCACGGGCACCGCGTGCGCCATTGCTTCAAGGCCGGCTTCGCTCCCATCGTAAGGGGAGTGCAATAAGCGGGAGAGTTCCCGCAATGCGATGGGGTGCTCACGCGCATACTGCCGAAAACACGCCAAAGCCTCCTCGTAAGGCAGGCGCTCCGCGCGAGCACGATAACGCCGTCGGCCAACCTGAATGACCACTTCGGGCGTGTGCATCACATTGCGGAACCATTGGGCGCGTTCCCCAAAGCCCGACCCCACCACGTAGGCCAGTGGCTCGGTTTCTTTGCGCATCACTTCCAGCACGGCTTGCCGCACCTTGCCGCTTTTACGCCCAATATGATGGAGCAAGAGAAAACGCTCGCCCAACAAAAAGCCCAAACCCAGGCGATACAGCCAAATGGGCAACCGCCACGGGATGGCTTTCCAACCGCGCGGCGG
>JAADCW010000035.1 GCA_013154225.1 Chloroflexota bacterium | reverse complement strand
CTTTGATGCGCTCATAGTAATTGCTCATCACCACCATGTATTCCACGCCCGCGTCGTTGAGCTGGTGCTCGATTTCGCGCGGGCTGTAAAGTGGGTTGGTGGCGACGACCACACCGCCGATTTTCAGAATGGCAAAATAGGCGATGACAAACTGGGGTGTGTTGGGCATGAACAGCCCCACCCGGTCCCCCTTGCGGATGCCTAAATCGTACAGACCAGCAGCCAGGCGGTCGGTGAGTTCGTTCAGCTCCCGATAGGAAATTTTCGCGCCTTTGAAAATGGTTGCCGCTCGATCGGGGTACTTGCGGGCGTTGTCTTCCAGAAAGTGGAATAGGGGTACAGGGGGATAGTCAATGTGAAACGGGACCCCCTCGTCGTAATGCTGGAACCAAGGGCGATTTTCCATTTGTGCGACTCCTCCATCCATCCAATAGGAATAACCCGCAGGCGATTCCTGCGGTCAAGGTCCATCCATCCGCCTTCAAGTATAGGATGAGAGGGAGGAAAAGTCAATTCGGAGCAGGCGTTTAGACATGGATTTTTTAGGGAAGTCGGCGCCTGGGGTGCCCGTGGTGAGCGCCAAACACTCGGTTTTTCAGGGCTTTGGATGGCTTTCGGGGCCGCCTGACCGAACGAAAGTGTGGTTTAATGAACCTTGGAGGCGTTATGTTGGCTTGGAAACGAATTTGGTTGTGGCTTTTTGGCCTGGGCGTGTTGCTGGCTGCGTGTGGACCGATGACGCCCTTCCCCACCCAGCCTGCGGAGCACACCGCGGCGGTGCGCCCTTCGCCCACGCCTACGGCCACGCGCACGCCTGTGCCCACGCCGACCCCGCAAGGCGCCCCACCTGACGACGTGGCCCAGGCATTGGATGCCATCGAAGCCCAGGTGCGTACTCTGCGGGGCGTGCAGCAAGCCCCTGGCCTCTCGCGGGTGATGCTTTCCCCAAAGGATTTGCAAGCCAAAGTGGAAGCCCTCCAACGCGAGGAGGCCGCGGTGCGCCCTAATGCCTGGGCATGGCAGGCGCTGGATTTGATCCCGCGTGATTACGACCTCGAAGCCGCACTTTCCGCACCGCCCGAGGCGCCGTGGGCTGTTTATGACCCGCAACAGCAGACCATCTACTTCACCGCACCCCAAGGGGTTACAGGGCCGCTTCGCTTGGCTTATGCGTACGCGTATGCCCAGGCGCTTCAGGCGCAGGCTTATGCCCTGCCTTCGTGTGACGCCCATTTGGACCGTTGTTTGGCTTTACAGGCGCTGGCCACTGGCGACGCGCTCTATACCGAATATTTGTGGTTCTTTGCCTACGCCACCCAGCAGGATAGGGACGACGTGGCCGCGTTTTACGCATCGGACGAGCCCTCTGCGCCTGTGCCTTTGGCCGTTGCCAAACAGCAGCGTTTTGCTTACGATTACGGTTATGCGTTCATCCAAAATTTGTTTCAGCAAAATGGTTGGGCCAGTGTTGCCCAGGCCTTTGCTACCCCACCGGTCTCCACTGAGCAGATTTTAGCGCCTGATGCCTATCCTGCAGACGTGCCCCAAGAAGTGGCGTTGCCCCAGGGCGCTCCTTTGGGCGAAGCCTGGGAAGAAGTCGCCCGCGGGGAGATGGGCGCCTGGTTGCTTTATCTGATGCTTACTGCCAGCCAGCACCCAGACGCGCGCTTGCCCACAGGCGAAACTTTGGACCTGCTGCAAGGATGGGGCGGCGGCGCCTGGGTGGTGTTCCGTCAGCCCGACAGCCAGGCTTTGGCGCTGGCTGTGGATGTTCGCTGGGATTCCAACGATGCAACCGTGGCCTTTGTGAAGGCTTTTGTCAAGTATGCGCGCGGGCGGTTTGGCCCCTTGACCGACCGAGACCGAGGCTATCGTACCCTCATGTGGGAATCCGACGCGGGCGCTGCGATGCTCTACTACAACACAGGGGCGCGGCGCACGATTTGGGCTTTTGCTCCCACCCGGGCCTCAGCCCAGACCCTGGTGCAGTGGCTGACGCCTGCTTCCCCATAACGCGCCGCAAATCATGGCAAGCACAGAAAGGGAATGCCCATGACTTCAACCTTTGACCCTCAACGGGTGCGCGCGATTTGCTTTGATGTGGATGGCACCCTCAGCGATACCGACGATTTGGCCGTGCGGCGGCTGAGCCGTTTTTTGCGGCCAGTGGCCTGGCTGCGCGGGGAACCCGCGGCCCAGCGTTTGGCTCGGCGGATGGTTATGGCCGCGGAAACGCCCCTCAACCAACTCTATGAGGCCACCGATCGTTTGGGCATTGATGCCTTCCTCTTTCAATTGGTGCACGCCTTGCGTAAAGTGTTCCCTTCCCGCGCCGCGCAGTATTTGCTTATCCCTGGCGTGGAAACTATGCTGGCCACGCTGAGCACCCGCTACCCGCTGGCCATTGTCAGCGCGCGGCCTCGGGCTTCGACCCTGGCCTTTTTGGACCATTTTGGCCTGCGCCCTTATTTTGGCGACTGCATTGCCACTGCAGAGACCTGCGAGCGCACCAAGCCCGACCCTTCCCCGTTGTTGTGGGCCGCAAAGTGCATGGGTGTGCCGCCTGAAGCCTGCCTGATGGTGGGTGATACCACCGTGGACATCCGCGCAGGGAAGGCCGCTGGCGCACAGACCGTGGGTGTGCTGTGCGGCTTTGGGGAAGAAGGGGAACTCCGTCGGGCTGGCGCTGATTTGATTTTGCCTTCCACAGCCGACCTTCCCAATTATTTGCCTTGAGCCAAGTGAACAGTCATGCCTACCTTGCGTGGGACAGTTGAGCGTATTACCTACTACAACCCGGAGAACGGCTATACCGTGCTCCGCCTGCGTCCCGCGCGGCCTGTGGCGGGCATGGCGCGCGATGGCCTGATCACCGTGGTGGGGGAACTGCCGGAACTCTCCCCTGGCGAGCATTTGGAACTTACCGGGCAATGGAAAACCCATACCCGTTACGGCCGCCAGTTTGTGGCCGAAACGTGCCGCCAGACCCTTCCCGCAACCGCAGAAGGCATCC
>JAADCW010000232.1 GCA_013154225.1 Chloroflexota bacterium | reverse complement strand
CGGCAATCAGCCAAACCACCCACCAGGTCATGGCAACGGCTTCCTTCTATGGCGTCTCATGATAACCCAGGTCAGGCATGTCCAGGTATTCCCGAATGCGCCCCGGCCCCAGGCTCAACACCTCGGTGCTGTACGAAATGCCGGGGTCGGTCTCCAGCCCCAGCAGGAAACGCACCTGCACATCCAGCGTCTCGGTGTTCACCAACCGCCCGTTGGTGGCCTGGGCAATGGGCTGCAACACCGCGGGGTCAGTAGCCCAAAAGACCAGCGGCACGCGGTATTCCTCCTGCAAGGGGTTCGAGGAAGCGTGCCCGCCCCGATCGGGCATCATCCATTCGCCGTGATCCGAGACGTAAATGAAAAGCATGTTTTCGCTGTGATCCTGGAACAACGCAAACACCTGGGAAAGGAAGTAATCGGTGTAGTAAATCGTGTTGGCATACTCATCCAACAAGTCTTTGGGCTGGGCAATCAGCGCCTTGTCGGGCGGATAGCGCTTTTCCCATTCGTAATGCGACCCCAATAAATGGAAGAAGAAGGCCTGTTTTTTGCCCGGCACGACGTCATCAGGCGAGAACAACTGGAAAAGGATGCCATCGGGAGGCTCATGGTCGGGATTCAATTCTTCCAACACAAAACGCACCACGTCGGCTTCGCTGGCAATGGACGACACGCTGGAAGTGTAAGGGCTGTAACGCAACTGGTTGGAAAGCCAATAAGTTTCATAACCGCAACGCCGCAAATCCGACACTATGCTGGGATTGGTGTAAAACGCGTCATAATCATGCACCGTGGCCGGGGTCATGATGATCGGCACCGCGCTCATGGTCTGATTGGCCGGGGAAATCGCCCGCACCAGCACTTTGTCTTGCAAACCGTCCAAAAACGGCGTGGTGGGCAACGGAAAACCATAAGCGTGCATGTAATCGCGGTTGGCCGACTCGCCCAGCACAAATACCACCTTGTCAAAGGGCGCGTCGCAGTCCAGCGGCGGCGCGGTGGCCATGAAGTTTTCCACGTATTCCTTGCGCGCCAGAATAGGATTCACGCGGGTGTAAATGCGATACGTCGTGGCGCTCAACCGCACCGCGGGATACTCGCGCACCACGACCCAGCCCAGCGCGACCACGGCCACAGCCGCGACCGCGGCAAGCCCGCGCCAGCGCCACGCATGGCGGCGCTTCTTCCGCCACACAAACCAATACACGCCGCCCAACGCCAGCGCCACCAGCACATAAGCCCACAACGCCCAGGCGAATTTGGATTGCAACACAAATTGACGAATAAATTCGCTGCTTTCCCCCGGCGAAGAATCCAGCGCAGTTTCCACACGGATATCCAGATCGCCGATATGCCACATATGCGCAACCAGCGCATAGACCGCGTTAATCACGCTCACAAAGAAAGCGCCGATCAGATAAAGCAAGGGATGCGCCCAGCCCCACAGCACAAGCGCGAACGCGAGCAAAACGCCGCCCCACAGCATCATCGGCTGATAGGAATGCGATTCAAAGCGTAAGCCGTATAACAGGGGTAAAAACGTCGTCCACACCGCGCCCGCGACCAACACGGCCTCCGGCGAACGTTGCAGCCACGCCAGGCTCCTGCGGAACCATCGGGAAAGCATACCAACCTCCTCTTGACCATGGCCTGCCTTGCCAGACAGCACAGCACCGCCTCACTACAGGCCCGGCGCGGCAAGTATACCACCGCTGGGCGGTTTTGTCGGATTGTGACGTCGGCGCGCTCATTCCCCCAAGAGTTGCTCCCGCCGCACCGGCCCCTGGGAAAGCAATGCCCGCAACGCGGCCTCGTCGTCGGCTTCCAGCGCGGTTTCCAGTGCGGCCAGCGTGCCCCGAAAACGCTGCAAAGCGGCCAGCACCGCGGTGCGGTTTGTCCGCAAAATATCTTCCATCATGCGCGGGGAAGACGATGCCAGCCGCGTCATGGAACGGAAGCCCGGGCCAGCCAACGCGGCCTCCTCTTCCCCGGTGGCCAGAGCCAGCGCGAGGCTGAGCACGTACGGCGCATGGCTGACCGCGGCGGCGTAACGGTCGTGGGTGGCCGCGTCCATCCACAGCGGCACCGCGCCCACGGCATCCACCACAGCCGCGGCCACACGCCGCGCGCGCGGCGTGGTGCGCGGCAAGGGCGTCAGTGCGAAAGGCGCGCCGCGGCACAAATCGCCCTCGGCGTGCTGCAAACCGGAAACCGCCTTGCCCGCCATAGGGTGCCCGCCAATGGGGTCAAAACGCGGGGGCAGCGCGTCCATCGCTTCCACAATGGCCTGTTTGGTGGAACCAATATCCATGACCACCGCGTGGCCCGGGTGCCAGCGGGGCAAGACCTCCAGCGTCTGCAAAATGGTGCGCACCGGCGCAGCCAGAATGATCACGTCGGCTGCGGGCAAAATTTCTTCGGGGGAAGCCGACACGGCGTCCACCACGCCCTGCGCCAACGCCAACGCTCGCGTATTTTCATCCGGCTCTACCGCCAGCACCGCGGCGCACTTTTCTCGCAAAGCCAGCGCGCACGAGCCGCCCATCAACCCCAAACCCACAATGGCTATGCGAAGTTCGCGCAAAAAGTCAGCAGGGGCGTCATCAGCCCCGGTTCCCTCGGCGTCAGTCCGCGACCACATGCGGCACCTCCTGCAACGTCCGGCGGCCAATGGCTTCCGCCACCGCGCGCGCTTCGGCCACCAATTGCGCGAACCGTTCAGGCTTGAGCGATTGCGCGCCGTCCGAAAGGGCTTCTTCGGGGTGCGGATGCACTTCCACAATCAGCCCGTCCGCGCCCGCGGCAATGCCCGCCCGGGCAACCGGGGAAACATACGCCCAATGGCCGGTGCTGTGGCTGGGGTCGAGCAGCACGGGCAACGACGTCCGCGCTTTCAGCGCGGGAATCGCATTGATATCCGCCGTATTACGGGTCGCGGTCTCGAAAGTACGAATGCCGCGCTCGCACAACGCTACTTGTTCGTTGCCGGTGCTCAACAAATATTCCGCGGCCAACAGC
>JAADCW010000148.1 GCA_013154225.1 Chloroflexota bacterium | reverse complement strand
AGCGGGCGCAGGTGACATTGAGTTCGCCGCCAGGCGGAATGGGACCGGTGTGATGGATTTGGGTAATGTCTGTGCCGACCCAATCAATTGCGGTGTATGTGCCGCCAACAAGGGTGCCCACCGCGGTTTTCCCGGGGGGAATGTCCAGGGAAACAGGTTTAGGTCCGAAGAAACGCCAGTGCCAGACCGCGCTGCACGCGTTGTAGAGGCGGTAGATGGTGTAGTTGGGCACTGGCGTTGGTGTGGGCGGAATGTATTGCGAGGCAACATCTCCGGCCATGTCGAGCCATTCTTGGAATTCGCGCGGATACAATTGCCGCGGGGGCGAAGGCGGCTGGTCCGCCGAAAGGATGCTGGCCGCTTCGCCGCCGGTGAGTTCCACCGACCCCTGAGCATTGGAAAGCGCACAATGGCCTTCCAGGCACGTCACCGTCATGCGTCCGCTTTGCGGGTCAAAGGCCACGCTCATCAGGCTTCCCCGCACCGCCGCGGTACCGCTGGAGGTGTCCACATCCAGCGTGCCGCCCCTGAGGATCACCCACAATTTGCCCAAGAGCAGGCGCAGGGTGGTTTTCTCTTCCTTCTGGTCGCGCGCCTGCAGGACGAATTGGGTGTTGGCGCCAATCCGCACCAGGGTGTCTTCAGGCGAAAGCCGAAGCTCTGCGCGGCTGGCGTCGCCAGTGATCACCTGACCGGTGACAAAAATCTTCAGCCCCTGAGCCGCGGGCATGGGCTCCATGCCTTCGTGGATGCTGGCGCGGACGTCGTTTTCTACCAGGGTCAGCGTGCCAAAACGGGTGTCGGGTGTGGGCGAGGGCGGTATTGTCGCGGTTGCCGTGGGAGGCACGGGGGTGGCTGTGGCGCTGGGGAGGGGCGAGGCGACGATGGTCGGCGTGAGCACCGTGGTGGGGGAGGTTGTGGGCGTTGCTGGCGTGCAGCCTGCCAGCCCCAGTAAAGCAACCACAAGGCCAAGGGGGATGATGAAATTGCGGAAAAGTTTCATCTTGTAGGTCTCCAAAGGATGGGCAATATCGGATGAGCGGTTGTCGAAGAATGCAGGGGAATGGATCGTGCCAAAGGCGATAAAGCGAAGCGTATGCAATTGGCGCATGGCCTTGCGAGCGGGCCAACCGCGTAAATCCTTTAAGATTATAGCCCATCTTTGCGTTTTTACAGCACGAGAGCGGCTCGCAATGGCCGCTCTCGGTGTTTTCGGTTGCGTTGAAAGCCAAAGCAAGGTTTAGCGCGAGACGCTCACTTTGAGCACTTTGCCTTTGGCGTCCACAGTGACCCGCACGAAATGGCGGTGTTTGATAGAGGCCACGGGCACTTCCTTGCTGACCACCACCACTTTGCGCTGGAGCCGCATTTGTTTGTGCCCCTTGCGTTTGGGGGATGTCTCGACAGCCACGCGCTCTTCGGCCACCATCATTTGCGCGCCGTTGACGCCAGGTAAATAGGCTTTGGCCAGGGCCTTGACCTGCTGAACCACCTGGGGCGGCAGATGGGTCACGTCGCCTTCGATGTGTTCACTGCTGGTCTGCACCCGCACGCTGTGCTGAGGGCGCAGGACCCCACCTTTGGCCAGGGTCACGCCGTTGGCAAAGGGCTGGTAAAGGGGGTCGCCGTAGAGCACAAAACTGATCAAGGTTTTCTGATCTTCCCCATCCAGGAAGCCCTGGCGCTGGTGCATTTCTCGGGCATAAAGATATTTGGCCTGGCGCAGTGCCTCGCCTGCCGGCAGGCCAGCCTTGAGCCGCTGCCAGAAGAGATGCCCCAGCAGGTCAGCCGCGGCCAAAGGCGGCTCCACCGCGCCGTAGGCTGTCACCGTTGCACCCACAAAGGCGCGGGTGCCGGCTTCCAGGAAGCGAAGGCTGATGGCCTCGCGCGGGGTTTTGCCGTCCAGATACGCGCCATAGCAGGCTTCGGTAAAGACCACTTCCAGGGCTTGGCCGTGGTTGGCAATGTCTTCTGGCCGCAGGGCAATGGGGTAATCGGGCGCGCCTGCGGGGCTGGTTTCGGGGTCGCGCTGGCCATACCAGGCGGGCGCATCGGCCAGCCCGTGGAGGTTGAAATAGCCTAGGCGGGCGCGGGGCAAAGTGCCCAGCGCGGTGGCCTGCAGGGGTGGGGAAGCCCACAGGGCTTTGGGCGAGCCAATTTCCCGGAAGACGCTTTTGGCGGCTTCGGCCCAGACTTCTGCGGTGTAGCCCAGGCTGGAGGGATGGCGGTGGAGCAGGCCCTGCACACGGTTTTGGATTTTCAGCCACCAGCGGCGATACCAGGGCAGGCGTTCACGGCGCTTGCTGTGGTCGGCAATCAGCCGACGCAAAGCGCCCAACAGCAGGCCGGGGTCGCCATCGGCACTGCCGGGCAATCGCCCTACCGGCCAGGCAGGGGCAAAGTAGTTTTCGTCCAGCGCGCCGTAGGGGTTGTCTGAAGGCACCACATCGTCTGCGTCTTCAATGGGGTTAGGCAAACGATGGAAGGGCACGACCTCGTGCCCGCCCACAATGAGCAGGGCGCCAATCATGCTGCCTTTGGTTTTGAGGGCTTCGTCCAGCGCGGCCAACTGCCGTTTGATGGCCCAAGGGTCGTTGGCTGGCACGGGTTTGACGCCGTGCTCGTGGGTGGAGGTGGGATCATCAGCCAGGAGCAGCAGTGCGCTCCAATCCGGGCGGTTTTCCACCGCCTGCACCAGGCGTTCCAGATGCTCTAAGATGACGTTGGTGGTCTCTGCACCGTAGCGCTGGGTCAAGCCTTGCCGGGTGGTCAGCACCACATACACGGGGAAGCGGCCGTCCGCGTCGGCCAGGTGCGGCATTTTGATTTTGCGGGCGGTTTCGGCCAGCGCGGCTTTGACCGCGCGGGTGTTGGCTGCCTTTTTGCGGGAAGACGTTGCCTCGCGGCGGCCTTTGCGCCCGCGGCGTGCGCTGGCGCTGGTTTTGCGGGAAGACGCCCGCCGTGGGGGCTTTTGCTCGGCGCTGGTTGCGGAGGCTTGACCTTGTTTGCGCGTTGGGCGTGCGCCCTCGTTG
>JAADCW010000236.1 GCA_013154225.1 Chloroflexota bacterium | reverse complement strand
TCCCAGAGGGAGAGGAGGGGCGCTCGTGTGCCTCAAAACCAGACGGGCTGGCAATAACATCGATTTGTGTCAGGTAATCAGGGAGTAGAACAGCAATTATGGCGATAAAAAACTTCTTTCGGCGCTTCTTCCATTGGCTTGCCGCCCCCCTTCGGGCATGGCGGTGGGCTGCGCGCGGCTTGCATCGCTGGCGCAAGGCTGTGCACCGCTTTTTTACCGAAGAGCCGGAAGAGCACGCCCTCGGCGACGCGCTGGACGTAGCCCTGCACGATCCCAAGGCGCTTTTGCCCCACTTGGCCGCGTTCCGCCGCCATTTGCTGCGGGCCGCGGCTGTGTTTCTGCTGGCAACCCTGGCCGCGTTTGCTGTCGCACCGCGTTTTCTGGACTTCCTCGCCCGCCCCATTGGCGGCATTGGCAGCCTGCAGGCCATTGAAGTGACCGAGCCGGTCTCGGTTTTCATGCGCGTGGCGCTTTTGCTGGGTTTTGCGGTTTCCCTGCCTTACATCTATTTGGAGCTGTTTTTGTTCATTGCCCCTGGCTTGCGCCCGCGGGCGCGGCGCATCGGTTTGTTGGGTTTCCCTTTGGTGTTGGTGTTTTTCCTCGCGGGCATGGCGTTTGCCTATTTCCTCATGCTTCCGACCGCCTTGCCGTTTTTGCTCAACTTCATGGGCATTCACACGGTGCCGCGGCCCGATTCCTACATCCGCTTTGTGACCTCGCTGTTGTTTTGGACTGGTTTGTCGTTTGAGTTCCCGCTGGTGATCTACCTGCTCGCGACGTTCGGCATTGTGCGCGCCGAGACCCTTCAAAAGCACTGGCGGGAAGCCATTGTTGCCATTGCCGTGCTCGCGGCTGTGATTACGCCCACGGTGGATCCGGTGAACATGCTCTTGGTCATGGCGCCGCTGACCGGCTTGTATTTTCTCGGCGTGTTGTTGGCAAAGGTGGCCGAGCGAGGCCGCAGGGGGAAGTGAGCAAACCGCTCGCGTGGCGACCTTTGCCTGGCGCTGTGGGACGACTGGACGACCTGCTGGTACAATAAAGTTGACCTATCCGATGCTCCCTGTATTTCCTGCCGACAATGCAACTCACTCCGCAAATTTTCCTTCCAACTGCGCTTGCGCAAGACTTGCCTTTGGTTGAAGGCGGTGCACGTGGGCTGACGTTTGCCGATGCCCAGGCGCTGACCGCTTCTTTGGTGCCCGAAGGCGAGCCTGCAGAACTGTATGCTCTGGCCTTGCTCCAAGCCGCCCAACGGCTGCTGCTGCAACGCTATCGGGAAGCGCACCCCGAGGCTTTTGCAGGGCTGGAAACCTATCTGCGCGCCGCGTTGGGTGAGGCCGCGATCAACGAAATTGCCGCGGGTTTTGCCCGCACTTACGGGCCTGCCCAGGGCGAAACCCTTTGGGAGAGTCTGCTTCTGCTGTGGATTGCCCATCAAAATCCCGCGGCCGAGGCGTTTTGCGCGCTTTGCCCTTTGGCGCCTTTGGGCGAGGCGTTCCCCCAGGCCATGCAGGATGCGGCAGCTTATTTTGCTTCTCAGCCGCCCCTGCCACCCGAAAACCTGCCCGTGCCTGAGGCGCTGCTGGCGCCTATCCACCGTGCGCCCCACAGCCTGACCGCGCAGCTGGCCTATGTTTTGGATGCCTGGCGCGCAGCCTTGGAAGAGGCCCTGCCCGATTTGCTGCGTGGGCTGGATTATGCACGCGAAGCCCAGCGCCGTACCCCCGCGGCCGCACCGCCGCCCCCAAACGACGCGGATTTCACCGCGATTCCCCAAGGCGCAGATGCAGCCGAGGCTTATTCCCCCGATCGGGCGTGGATGCCCCGCCTGGTGCTCATGGCCAAGCACACGTATGTGTGGCTGGCGCAACTTTCCCGCCGTTTTGGCCGTCCTATTCAGCGCCTTGACCAAATTCCCGATGAAGCCCTGGCCGAACTTGCCGAATGGGGCATCAACGGCCTGTGGCTCATTGGCGTGTGGGAACGCAGCCCGGCCTCGCAAAAAATCAAGCATCTCACCGGCAACCCCGATGCGCTGGCCAGCGCGTATTCGGTGTACGATTATCAGATTGCCCAAGATTTGGGCGGCGAAGAGGCGTTGGAAATCCTCAAAGCCCGGGCAGCACACTTTGGCATCCGCCTGGGCGCGGATATGGTGCCCAACCACATGGGGCTGGATTCCCGTTGGGTCATCGAGCACCCCGATTGGTTCATCCAAACCGACCACCCGCCCTTCCCCAACTATCGCTTTACTGGCCCCAACCTTTCTTCGCACCCCACAGTAGAAATTCGCATCGAAGACGGCTATTACACCCAAACCGATGCCGCGGTGGTGTTTGAAATGCGCGATCACCGCGATGGCCGCACCCGCTACATCTACCACGGCAACGATGGCACGGCTATCCCGTGGAACGACACCGCGCAACTCAACCATCTGTTGCCCGAAGTGCGGGAAGCCCTCATTGAGACCATTTTGGCCGTGGCGCGGCGTTTCCCTGTCATTCGGTTTGACGCGGCAATGACCCTGACCCGCCAGCATTACCAGCGCCTGTGGTTCCCCGCACCGGGGGAAGGGGGTGCGATCCCTTCCCGGTCGGCCTTTGGGATGAGCCGCGCCGAGTTCCTGCGGCACATGCCGCGCGAATTTTGGCGGGAAGTGGTGGACCGTGTGGCCGCGGAAGCCCCCGATACCCTGCTGCTGGCCGAGGCATTTTGGCTGCTGGAAGGCTATTTCGTGCGCACTTTGGGCATGCATCGGGTGTACAACAGCGCGTTCATGCACATGCTGCGGGATGAGCGCAACGCGGCCTACCATAAATTGGTGCAGGAAACGCTGCTTTTTGACCCTCGCATTTTGCAGAGGTACGTCAATTTCATGACCACGCCCGACGAAGACCCCGCGGTGGTGCAGTTTGGCAAGGGCGATAAATACTTTGGTGTGGCCACCTTGATGGCCACGCTGCCGGGGCTGCCCATGTTCGGGCACGGCCAAATCGAAGGTTTGCAAGAGCGCTATGGGCATGAATTTCGCGCCCC
>JAADCW010000080.1 GCA_013154225.1 Chloroflexota bacterium | reverse complement strand
AAGCCCCAAAGCCGTCGCCGCCATCGAGGCTGCCGCAAAGAAGGCCCACCTCTACCCCGATGACAGTATGTATGAGCTAAAAGCGGGTCTTTCGAAGCGCTTTGGGGTAGAGCAGGGGCAGATCGTCATTGGTGCTGGGAGCGACCAGGTGCTCGAATTCGCCGCCCGGGCGCTGCTAAATCCCCAGACCAAAGTGCTGATGAGCCGCATCACCTTCGCGATGTATGCCATCTACGCCGCACAACAGGGAGCCCAGGTGGTGCGCAGCAGCTGCTACCGCCACGATCTGGAGGAGTTTGCGCGGCTGGTCGATGAGCACGACCCGGCGATCGTGCACATCTGCACCCCCAACAACCCCACCGGCGACGCGATAGACCGGGACTATCTCTACGCCTTTTTGGAGCGGGTGCGGGAGCCTCTGGTCATCGTGGATGGCGCCTATATGGAGTATGCGGCCTACAAAGATGACAAAAAGCGCATCGATCCCAAAGATCTGGTGGAGCGTTTTGAAAATGTGCTCTATCTTGGGACCTTCTCCAAAGCCTACGGACTTGGGGGGATGCGGGTGGGGTACGGGATCGCCAGGCCCGAAGTGATCGCAGAGCTTTCAAAGCTGCGCCCTCCCTTTAACATCACCACCCCCTCTCTCGCCGCAGCCACCGCCGCCCTGGCCGATGAGGAGCACGTGCGCCAGAGCGTGGCCAAAAACTTCGCCCAGATGGATCGCTATGTCAACTTCGCCCGCAAGATGGGGTTCGATTTTATCGAGAGCTACACAAACTTCATCACCTATATCTTTGATGAGTCCAAAAACGCCACCAAAATAGCCGACGCGCTGCTGCGCCGGGGCGTGATCGTGCGGGACCTTGCGTCTTATGGCCTCAACGCCATCCGCGTCACCATCGGCACGAAGAAGCAAAACGACATCTTTTTTGAGCGGTTTGGGGAAGTGTACGATGGAGATTAGGCAAATGAGCATCGAGGAGCTCGAAGAGCTCGCCCAAAAGATCCGCCAGCGCATCCTCGAGGTGGTAAGCCGCCAGGGAGGGCATCTGAGCTCCACCCTCGGCGCGGTGGAGCTCATCATCGCGATGCACTATGTCTTTGACGCCAAAAAAGATCCTTTCATTTTCGACGTGAGCCACCAGGCCTACGCCCACAAGCTTTTGACCGATCGCTGGGAGGATTTCGATACGCTGCGCCAGTTTGGGGGCATCAGCGGCTACACAAAGCCCTCCGAGAGCCCCTACGACTACTACGTCGCCGGCCACAGCTCCACCTCCATCTCCCTGGCCGTGGGCGCCGCAAAGGCCATCGCTTTAAAGGGCGAGGACCGCATCCCAGTCGCCCTCATCGGTGACGGGGCGATGAGCGCGGGGATGGTCTACGAGGCTTTAAACGAGCTTGGGGACCGCAAATACCCCGTGGTCATCATCCTCAACGACAACGAGATGAGCATCTCCAGGCCCATCGGGGCGCTGAGCAAATATCTGAGCAAAAAGATGGCGAGCCCCTTTTACCAAAATATGAAGCGGCGCGTCGAAAAGATGCTCGAAAACCTCCCCGAGTCCGCCACCTACATCGCCAAGCGCTTCGAGGAGTCTTTGCGGCTCATTACGCCCGGGATCCTCTTTGAGGAGCTTGGGATCGAGTATATCGGCCCCATCGACGGCCACGACCTCGAGGCCCTCATCGAGACGCTGCGCATCGCCAAAAAGCTTGGCAAGCCGGTGATCGTCCACGCCCAGACCCTCAAGGGCAAAGGCTACAAGATCGCCGAGGGGTATTATGAGCACTGGCACGGGGTGGGGCCTTTTGATCTTTCCACCGGAGAGCCTCTCAAAAAGGGCGGCTCTCCCAGCGCCACCTCCATCTTTAGCAAAAAGCTCTTGCGGCTGGCTGAAGCGGATGATCGTATCGTAGGCGTCACCGCCGCGATGCCAAGCGGCACGGGGCTCAAGCCCCTTTTGGAAAAGTTTCCCGAGCGCTTTTGGGATGTGGGGATCGCCGAGCAGCACGCCGTCACCTCTATGGGGCCTTTGGCAAAGGAGGGGTTCAAGCCCTTCGTGGCGATCTACTCTACCTTTTTGCAAAGAGGGTATGATCAGATCATCCACGACATCGCCCTGATGGATCTGCCGGTGGCCTTCGCGATCGACCGCGCCGGGATCGTGGGAGAGGATGGGGAGACCCACCAGGGGGCTTTCGATATCAGCTATCTGCGGCCGGTGCCAAATATGCACCTTTTTGCTCCCCGCGACGCGGCGACGCTGGAGCTTGCGGTGGAGTTTGCGGCCGGGTTCGATCGCCCCATCGCCTTTCGCTACCCGAGGGGCTCATTTATCCTGCCTGATGGCACCTTCGGGGCCACCCCTTTTGAGCTTGGCAAAGCGGAGCTTTTGGAGGAGGGTGAGGGGCCGCTGCTTGTGGGCTATGGCAACGGCGTCGGGCGCGCCTGGGAGGTGGCGCGGCTTTTGGATATGGACGCGGCACTGCTCGATCTGCGTTTTGTCAAGCCTCTCGATGAGAAGCTTTTAAATGAGCTTGCGGCAAAACACAGGCGCTGGTATGTGATGAGCGACGGCGCGAAGATCGGCGGGGTTGCTGCTGCCCTGGAGGAGTTTTTGAGCGATCGCGGGCTTTGCGTGGATGTGGTGAGCTTCGAGTATCCCGACCGCTTCATCCCCCACGGCAAGGTGGAGGCGGTGGAGGAGTCTTTGGGCCTGCGGCCCCATCAGATCGCGGCGAAAATTGCGCAGATCGAAAAGGGTGCTTGAGGCGCTGCTGCCCCAGAGCTGGCGGGCTTTTTGGGGAGTGGTGGTCTTTTTCATTCTGCCTGAAGCAGCACTTTATGTGTGGGGAGAGGATCTGCGGGAGTGGCTCTACCATAAAAGCGTCGAGGCGCCGACATTGCAGCTGGCCCTTGCGCTCAGAAAGCTTGCCGATCTGTGCGAGCCGAGCCTTTTTTGGTTTTTGGTGGGAGTAGGTCTTGCGGGGTGGTTTTTGTATAGCCGCGCCGCAAAGCGGCGGGCGCCAAAGCCTTAGAGCTCGTCGGCGTGCTTGGAGAGGTATTCGGCCA